>NZ_JAHLYO010000015.1:0-57104 GCF_025128015.1 Synechococcus sp. CS-1333 | reverse complement strand
GCGATTGCGGAGAAGAGCCGGACGATCCGTCTGCCGATCCACATCACCGAAACGCTGAACAAGCTGAAGAAGGGTCAGCGTGAGCTGAGCCAGGAGCTGGGCCGCACGCCCACGCTGAGTGAGCTGGCGGTGGCGGTGGAGCTGCCGGAGGAGGAGGTGAAGGATCTGCTGTGCCGGGCACGGCAGCCGGTGAGCCTGGAAACGAAGGTGGGCGACGGGGAAGATACGGAGCTGCTGGATCTGCTGCAGGGGGACGGCACGCTGCCGGAGGAGAGCGTGGACAGCGAATGCCTGAGGGGGGATATGCGGGCACTGCTGGAGCAACTGCCGGGGTTGCAGCGCGATGTGCTGAAGATGCGTTACGGCATCGATGTGGAAGAACCGATGAGCCTCACCGGCATCGGCCGCATCCTCGGCATGAGCCGCGACCGCGTGCGCAACCTCGAGCGTGATGGCCTCGCCAGCCTGCGCCGCTTCAGCGAAAGCGTGGAGGACTACGTGGCCAGCTGAGGGCCAACCGAGCGTCTGGCTCAGGGCCAGCTGCCGGCCCTGCCCTGGGAGCGATGACTTCCGGTGCGCCGCAGGGCACCGGAGCTGTCCTGCTGCTGCATCCGGGCGATCATGCAGCCACCGTCTGCCTCTTGGCCCATGGCCAGCTCCGGACCCCGCTGGCTGGTGGCCGGCGATATCGACGGCCTGATGGGCCTCGGCCTCGACAACCTGATCCAGATCCTGCTGATCCTTGGCCTCTGCCGCGGCGTGCTCGGCTTCCCCGATGCCCTCATCTTTCAGGTGATCCTGCCGGCGGCTGGCCTCAGCCTGGTGGTGGGCAACGGGGCCTACGCCTGGCAGGCCTTCCGCCTGGCCCAGCGCGAGGGCCGTGGCGATCGCACCGCCCTTCCTTACGGCATCAACACGGTCAGCCTGTTCGCCTACGCGTTCCTGGTGATGCTGCCGGTGAAGCTGGCAGCGCTGGGTCAGGGGCTGCCGGAGGCTGAGGCGGTGCGTCTCTCGTGGCAGGCGGGTCTGATGGCCTGCCTGGGTTCAGGCCTGATCGAGGCGGGCGGGGCCTGGCTGGTGGGGGGCCTGCGGCGCTGGCTGCCACGGGCGGCGCTGCTCTCCACCCTGGCCGGCATTGCCCTGGGCTACATCGCACTGGGGTTCCTGCTGCGCACCTATGCCCAGCCGGTGGTGGGTCTGGCGGTGCTGGCGGTGATTCTTGTCACCTACTACGGCCAGCTGCGCCTGCCCCTGCCCGGTGGCCTGATCGCGGTGCTGCTCGGGATCGTGCTGGCGGCCGCGACGGGCCTGGTGTCGATCGATGCCCTCACCTGGCAGACGAACGCCGCTCAGGTGGGCCTGCATCTGCCGCCCCTGCAACTGGCTGCGCTGTGGCAGGCGCGCGGGCAGCTGTTGCCCTGGCTCGGCGTGATCGTGCCAATGGGGTTGTTCAACCTGCTGGGGTCGCTGCAGAACCTGGAGAGCGCCGAAGCCGCCGGTGATCGCTACCCGGTGAAGAGTTCCCTGCTGATCAACGGGGTGGGCACGATCGTGGCCGCTGCCCTTGGCTCCTGCTTCCCCACCACCATCTACATCGGCCATCCCGGCTGGAAGGGCATGGGGGCCCGGATCGGCTACTCGTGGCTGAATGGCGTGGTGATGGGGCTGGGTTGCCTGTTCGGCGTGTTCGGCCTGGTGGGTCAGCTGGTGCCGATCGAAGCCGGCATGGCGATCGTGCTCTACATCGGCCTGGTGATCGCCGCCCAGAGCTTCCAGGCCACGCCCGCCGCCCATGCGCCGGCGGTGGTGCTCGGCCTGCTGCCCGGCCTGGCGGGCTGGGGCGCCCTGCTGCTGAAGGCCGGCCTGCGGGCCGGTGGCGCCGGCAGCGCCGCCGAGCCCTTCGGTCCGGCCCTGCTGGTGCCACTGCAGCAGGCTGATGTGTGGGCGGCCGGTGCCTTCGCTCTGGAACAGGGGCAGATCGTGGCCGCGATGTTGCTGGCGGCCATGGTGGTGTACGTGATCGAGCAGCGGTTCGTGGCGGCGGCGATCGCTGCCGGCCTGGCGGCGCTGGCCTCCTGGTTCGGGCTGATTCACGCCTGGCGCTTCACCGCAGCCGACACCGTGCTGCAGATGGGCTGGGGCACGGGCGGACGCTGGGCGCTCGGGTACTTGCTCATGGCCCTGGTGTTCAGCGCCGCGGCCCTGGCCCGTCAGCGGGCAGCGGCGGCTACCGATTGCTGATGGCAGGGCGGCGTGATGCTGGCTGGGCAGAGAGGAAGGAGCACTTACCCCTGCAGCAGCTGCGTGCCGCCCTGCTGGCCTGGGGGGAGCGGCACGGGCGCCACAGCATGCCGTGGAAGCTGCGGTCCGATGGCCGCCCGCCACTGGATGGGGAGCCCCTCGATCCGTTGAGGGTGTGGGTGGCGGAGGTGATGCTCCAGCAGACCCAGCTGGCTGTGGCCCTGCCCTACTGGCAGCGCTGGATGTCGGCCTTCCCGGACCTGCCGGCCCTGGCCGCCGCCGACCCCCAGCAGGTGCTGCTGCTCTGGCAGGGCCTGGGCTACTACGGGCGGGCGCGTCGCCTGCAGCAGGGGGCGCGGCAGTTGCTTGATGCCAGCGCCCCCGGCGCCGACCCCTGGCCCCGTGACCTGGCTGGCTGGCTGGCGCTGAGCGGCGTCGGCCGCAGCACCGCCGGCAGCATTCTTTCCTCGGCCTTCGATCAACCCTTCGCGATTCTCGACGGCAACGCGGCGCGGGTGCTGGCGCGCCTGATCGCCGCTCCCCGCCCGCCGAAACGGGAGCTTGCCGGGTTCTGGCGGCTGAGCGAGCTGCTGCTCGACCGGCAGCGGCCCCGGGCCTTCAACCAGGCTCTGATGGACCTGGGCGCCACGGTCTGCACCCCCCGTTCTCCCGACTGCGGCCGCTGCCCCTGGCGGAACTCATGCGCTGCTTACGCTGCCGGCGACCCCGCCCGCTACCCCGTGAAGGACGCCCCCCGGCCGCTGCCCTTTCAAGTGATCGGCGTGGGGGTGGTGCTGGATGGGCGCGGCCGGGTGCTGATCGATCAGCGCCTGCCGGAGGGGCTGTTGGGGGGGCTGTGGGAATTCCCCGGCGGCAAGCAGGAGCCGGGCGAAGCGATCGCGGCCACCATCGCCCGCGAACTGCGTGAGGAGCTGGCGATCGAGGCGGAGGTGGGCGAGGAGCTGATCACCCTGGAGCACAGCTACAGCCATAAGCGTCTCCGCTTCGTGGTGCATCTCTGCCGCTGGCTGGCGGGAGATCCGCAGCCCCTGGCCAGTCAGCAGGTGCGTTGGGTGGAGCCGGAGGGGCTGGCGGCCTTCCCCTTTCCTGCCGCCAATGCGCGCATCATCGCGGCGCTGCTGGAGCGGCTGGCCGGCGCGGCGCCCGTGGCGGCCTCCGGGCCCACCGGCGAGTGTGGAGAGAACTGAGCGCGAGCCTGCCGTGACGGTGTCTTCCCCTGCCCGGGTGCTCTGCTTCGGCGAAGCGCTCGTTGATCGGCTCGGCCTGCCCGGCGGCGATCCGGCCCATGACATTCCGGTCGACGACAGGCTCGGCGGTGCCCCGGCCAATGTGGCCTGCGCCCTGGCGCGGCTCGGCACCGGCGCCGCGCTGATCGGCCGCCTGGGCGACGACCGCATCGGCGCCGCCTTCCGCGCTCTGTTGCTGGAGCGGGGGGTGGATACCAGTGCGCTGCAGTGCGATCCGCTGCGCCCGAGCCGCACGGTGCTGGTGCGGCGCGATGCCGCAGGTGAGCGCCACTTCGGCGGCTTCGCCGGCGACCGGGGTGAGGGCTTCGCTGATCAGGCGATCGATGCCGCGGCGCTGGCCGGGGCGTTGGCGCCGCTGCTGGCCCAGGCCCGCTGGCTCCTTTGCGGCACGATTCCGCTGGCTTCCGCTGCGGCGGCAGCGGCGCTGCAGGAGCTGCTGCTGGCTGCCGGGGCGCATGGCTTGCCGCTGGCGCTTGACGTCAACTGGCGGCCCACCTTCTGGGGGCTCGGCGCTGAGCAGGGCCCGCCGCCGGCGGTGCGGCAGCGGCTTGAGCCCTTGCTGACGCAGGCGGCCCTGCTCAAGTGCAGCCGTGAGGAAGCCCTCTGGCTGTTCGGCAGCGCCAACGCCACAGTCGTGCGCCGGGCCCTGCCGCAGCGGCCCGCCGTGCTGATCACCGATGGGCCCCAGCCGATCGATTGGGCGGTGGGAGCCTGCGGTGGCCGGCTGCCCTCCGTGGCTGTGGCCGCCATCGACACCACCGGTGCTGGTGATGCCTTCCTGGCGGGCCTGCTGCACCAGTTGGTGGGCCGGCCGGGGCTGCTGCAAGAGCCGGTGGTCGTCAGCGCCGTGGAGCAGGTTCTGCGCTTTGCAGCCGCCTGCGGTGCATTGGTTTGCCAGGGTGCCGGCGCCATTGATCCCCAGCCGAGCGAGCAGCAGGTTCTGGCCGTTCTGGGTGAGAGTGCTGCGGGCACCGGCGCCCTATGAGCACCCCCCGGGTATGTCGAGCCGGTCAATCCCGATCGGCTGCAGCGCATCCTGGACACGGCCCGGGGCGGAGCTGGAGGTCGCCTACGGCCCGGTTGTTCACGGAGTTGAGGCCTTCAGGCGGCTGAGTGCGGCGGTCGCAGCACTGCCCGGCGCCTGTCCCCGTCGTGCTGGAGCTCCAGCCGCCAGGCGCCATCGGGCAGCCACGGCAGCCGTTCGGGCCACTCCACCGCCAGCACCGCCCCCAGGGCGCCGGCTTCCTCCTCCTCCTGGGCGAACAGTTCGGCGGCGGCGGCCGGCTGCTCCAGCCGGTAGAGATCCAGATGGACGAGGGCATGGGGCTCGCCGTCAGCGCCCCGGCCGCTGTAGTGCTGGGCCAGGGCGAAGGTGGGGCTCGTGATCGGTTCGTCGATTCCCAGCGCCAGGGCCAGACCCTGCACCAGGCAGGTCTTGCCGGCCCCCAGTTCCCCCTGCAGCAGCAGAGTGGGAGGGGCTGCGCCGCTGGCAGCACCGCCGCCGTTCAACAGCAGCGACGCCAGCTCCCGCCCGAGCGCCGCCGTGGCTGCCGCATCGGCCAGATGGCACACCCGGATCTCAGCAGACTGTTCCATCCCTGTAGATTCCCTTTAAGCGAGCCCGAAGCCTCGGCGTCTCTGCAGATATTTCCACATCCCCAATCCTTCTCCCTTCGGAGCTTCCCCATGCTGGCCACGCCTTCAGCTGCCACGTCCGTTTCGGCTGCCGCCGCAACCGGACTGTCCACGCCGTCGTCGTATGTGATCGCCGATCTCGGCCTTGCCGCCTGGGGCCGCAAGGAGATCGCGATCGCTGAAACCGAGATGCCTGGTCTGATGGCGCTGCGTGAGAAGTACGGCAGCCAGCAACCGCTCAAGGGTGCCCGCATTGCCGGCAGCCTGCATATGACGATCCAGACAGCCGTTCTGATCGAAACCCTGGTGGCTCTCGGCGCTGAAGTGCGCTGGGCCTCCTGCAACATCTTCTCCACCCAGGATCACGCTGCCGCCGCGATGGCGGAAGCCGGCATCCCGGTGTTCGCCTTCAAGGGCGAAACCCTGGATGAATACTGGGCCTTCACCCACCGGATCCTGGAGTGGGCCGACGGCGGCACGCCCAACATGATCCTCGACGACGGTGGTGATGCCACCGGCCTGGTGGTGCTCGGCACCAAGGCGGAGCAGGACCCCTCGGTGCTGGACAACCCCGGCAGCGAAGAGGAGATCGCCCTTTTCCAGTCGATCCGTCAACGCCTGGCCGCCCAGCCCGGCTTCTATTCGCGCATCCACGCCCAGATCCAGGGCGTCACCGAGGAAACCACCACGGGTGTGGCGCGTCTCTATCAGATGCAGAAGAGCGGTGAACTGCCGTTCCCTGCCATCAACGTGAACGACTCCGTCACCAAGAGCAAGTTCGACAACCTCTATGGCTGCCGCGAATCCCTGGTCGACAGCATCAAGCGCGCCACCGATGTGATGGTGGCCGGCAAGGTGGCCCTGGTGATCGGCTATGGCGATGTGGGCAAGGGTTCCGCCCAGTCGCTGCGTGGCCTCGGTGCCAGCGTGATGATCGCCGAAGTCGATCCGATCTGCGCGCTGCAGGCGGCGATGGAGGGCTACCGGGTCGTCCGTCTCGACGACGTGGTGGGGGATGTGGACATCTTCGTGACGGCCACCGGCAACTTCCGCGTGATCACCCACGACCACCTGATCCAGATGCGGGATCAGGCGATCGTGTGCAACATCGGCCACTTCGATAACGAGATCGACGTGGCTTCCCTGAAGCAGTACCCCTGGGACAACATCAAGCCCCAAGTGGATCACGTGCTGCTGCCCAGCGGCAACAAGATCATTCTGCTGGCGGAAGGCCGGCTGGTGAACCTGGGCTGCGCCACCGGCCACCCCAGCTTCGTGATGAGCAACTCCTTCACCAACCAGGTGCTGGCTCAGATCGAGCTGTTCACCAAAGGGGACCACTACGGCAAGGAGGTGTACGTGCTGCCCAAGCACCTCGACGAGATGGTGGCCCGCCTCCACCTCGACAAGATCGGCGCCCGACTCACCGAGCTCACCCCCGAGCAGGCCGCCTACATCAACGTGCCGCTGGAAGGCCCCTACAAGTCCGACCACTACCGCTACTGAACCCGCGCCCCACAGTTCCGCGCCCAGGGTTGCTGCTTCGCCGGCAGGCCTGATGGCCTCGCCGGCAAGGCGCTTCCCTGAGCATCGGGCAACCTCCACGCCAGCGTGGAAGACTTTCCCGATCACGAGCCCGCCGGCATGGCCATCGAACTGGTTCAGCAACTGCCCGAGCTGATCGGCTCGGCGGTGGAGGCCAACCCAATGGCCGGCTATGCGGCGATCTTTGCGGCGATGTTCCTCGAGAACCTCTTCCCGCCGATCCCCTCCGAGCTGATCATGCCTCTGGGGGGCTTCTATGTGCAGCAGGGTCAGCTCAGCCTGATTCCGGTGGTGCTGGCCGGATTGCTCGGCACCGTGCTCGGCGCCCTGCCCTGGTACGGGGTGGGGCGTCTGGTGAACGAGGAACGCATCGAGCACTGGCTCTCGCGCCATGGGCGCTGGATCGGCATCAGCCCGCAGGAGTTGCACCGCAGCCGCACCTGGTTCAGCCGCCATGGCACCGCCCTGGTGTTCTGGGGTCGGCTGGTGCCCGGCATCCGCACTTTGATCTCCGTGCCTGCCGGCATCGAGATGATGCCGATGGTGCCCTTCCTGATCTGGACCACGGCCGGCAGCCTGATCTGGACCCTGCTGCTGACAGTGGCGGGCATGCTGCTGGGCGAGGGCTACAGCAACGTGGAGCTGTGGATCCAACCGGTGGCCCGGGTGATCAAGGTGGTGCTGGTGCTCGCCGTGCTGGCCACCGGCGCCTGGCTGGGGCTGCGCATCTGGAAAAAGCGCCAGGACAGCCACTGAGGCTCAGTCCCTGGGGAAGCCACGCAGGCGCCCAGCCGCCCAAGACCACCTTCCGGCTGAAGGCAACGCCCTTGCAGGCGGCTCAGAACGGAACTTCCTCGCTGCTCGGCTCGCCACCACCGAAGCCGCCGCCATAGCCGCCGCCCCCGAAACCGCCGCCAGCGCCGCCGCCGTCGTCGTAGGCGCCCTGGTCGGCGTCACGTTTGGAGCCCAGCAGTTCGAGTCGGTCGACCCGCACCACCGGCTTGGTGCGCTCCTCACCGGTGGTGCGGTCGGTCCAGCGGTCGAGCTTGAAGCTGCCGATGATCCCCAGCAACGACCCCTTCTTGACGTAGTCGGCGGCCACCTGGGCCTGCTTGCCCCAGATCTCGAGGTTGAACCAGTCCGGTTCGTCGTCGCGGCTGCGGCGGTTGACCGCGAGGGTCAGGTTGGCGACCACGCTGCCGGATTCGAAGTAGCGCACCTCGGGATCACGGCCGGCACGGCCCACCAGCGTCACGGAATTCACACCCATGGATTGTCCTGTCGTTGAAAAAAGTGGAGTTGTTGAACCAATGATGCGCCCCGTTGCCTCAAGGTGCCGCAGGCCGCTTCTCCCTGAAGGTTCCCCCGTTCCACCCGGATGTACCACCGCCACCGTCGGGGGGGTGGCCGCCAGATCCCGCTCCTATGATCGCAACCGCTCAGGTGCTCCTACGTGTTCTTTCGACGTTTCCAGCTCTCACGCGACATCGGCATCGACCTGGGAACGGCCAACACACTGATGTACGTGTCCGGCAAGGGCATCGTGCTGCAGGAGCCTTCCGTGGTGGCGCTCGATCTTGAGCGGGGTGTGCCCCTGGCTGTGGGGGATGAAGCGAAGCTCATGCTCGGCCGCACCCCGGGCAACATCCGCGCCGTGCGCCCCCTGCGCGACGGAGTCATCGCCGACTTCGACGCCGCCGAGCAGATGATCAAGACCTTCATCCAGAAGGGGAACGAGGGCCGCGGCATCGTGGCGCCCCGTCTGGTGATCGGCATTCCCAGCGGCGTCACCGGCGTGGAACGCCGCGCCGTGCGTGAGGCCGGCCTGGCCGGTGCCCGCGAAGTGCACCTGATCGATGAGCCGGTGGCGGCCGCGATCGGCGCCGGCCTGCCGGTCACGGAGCCGGTGGGCACCATGATCGTCGACATCGGGGGCGGCACCACCGAGGTGGCGGTGCTCAGTCTCGGTGGCACCGTGCTCAGCGAGTCGGTGCGGGTGGCCGGCGATGAGATCAGCGAGGCCATCGGCGTGTACCTCAAGAAGGTCCACAACCTGGTGGTGGGCGAGCGCACCGCCGAAGACATCAAGATCCGCATCGGCTCCGCTTTCCCCGACGACGCCCACGACGAGACCTCGATGGACGTGCGCGGGCTGCACCTGCTCTCCGGCCTGCCCCGCACCATCAACGTGCGCTCCGGTGACATCCGTGAAGCGATGGCCGAACCGCTCAACGTGATCGTGGAGGCGGTGAAGCGCACCCTTGAGCGCACCCCGCCCGAGCTCGCCGCCGACATCGTCGATCGCGGCATCATGCTGGCCGGCGGTGGTGCCCTGGTGCGCGGCATCAGCGAGCTGATCAGCCACGAAACCGGGATCCTCACCCACGTGGCCCAGGACCCGCTCCTCTGCGTGGTCAGTGGCTGCGGCCAGGTGCTGGAGGACTACAAGCGCCTGGAGCGCGTGCTCGACACGCCTGACTTCTCCCGTCTGTCCTCCTGAAATCCATGCCGTTCGGGCGCCTGCCGCGCGTCCCCTCGCTGCAACGGGTGATCCAGGCCTGGCCCTGGTGGCTGCTGCTGCTGGCGCTGGTGGGGGTCCGCCTCAGCAAGGGGGCCTTCCTCACGGATGCCTACGCGCTGGTCAGCCGTCCGTTCTGGCCCGGCACGGCCCAGCGCGAGTGGTTGCAGTCAGCCCAGCAGCTCGACCAGCGCAGCCGACTGGCCCAGTTGGAGCAGGACAACCGGCGCCTGCGCACCCTGCTGGGTCTGCAGCGGGCCAACCCCCAGGAGGTCACGGCGGCGGTGATCTCGCGCGAACCCGAGGGCTGGTGGAAGCAGTTGGTGCTCGGCGCCGGTGAGCTTCAGGGGATTCGCCGCGGCGATGCGGTGGTGGGCCCGGGCGGCCTGGTGGGCCGGGTGGCCAGCGTCACCCCCACCACCGCGCGGGTGGCCCTGCTTACCGATTCCTCCAGCCGCATCGGCGTGTGGGTGGGGCGCACCCAGAGCATGGGCCTGCTCACCGGCGTGAACGGCAGCCGGCCCGAGCTGCGTTTTCTGGTGAAGGATCCGCAGGTGCGCCCAGGTGATGTCGTGGTCACCTCGCCGGCCAGCACGCTGGTGCCGCCGGGGATGAGCGTCGGCGTGATCCAGTCGGTGGATGAAAAGGCCGTGCCGGCGCCCACGGCGGTGGTGCAGCTCAGTGCGCCGGTGGAAGCGATCGACTGGGTGCAGGTGCTGGTGCAGCCCCGGCAGGCGGCGCCCTGAATGGTGGGCAAGCTGCACCGCCACCCCTGGTTTGTGGCCAGCGCTCTGCTCGTGCCCTGGCTCACGCTGGCCTCTCCCGCGCTGCTGCGCCTCTCGGGGGCACCACCCAGCTGGGCGGTGCTGTGGCTTCTGCCCTGGGCGATCAGCGATGGGCCGGTCTCCGGTGCCCTGGCCGGGCTGGGGCTGGGGCTGTTGCTCGACGCCCTCACCCTCGATGGCGCCACCCAGATTCCGGCGCTGGTGCTGCTGGGTTGGTGGTGGGGGAGGCTCGGCCGCAAGGGACCGCCGCTCGAGCGCAGCTTCAGCCTCGGGCTCCTGGCCCTGATCGGCACCTTTCTGCTGGGGCTCAGCTTGATCCTGCAGCGGCTGGGCCTACCCCCCCAGCTGCCTCTCGCCGGCAGCCTGCGCACCCTGCTGACCCAGACCCTGCTCACCGGTCTGCTGGCGCCGATGATCTGTTCGCTGCTGCTGTTGCTCTGGCGGCAGCAGAACGCACCATCGAGGGGCTGAAGCGATGCGGGGGCTGACCGAGGGGATCCGGGGGCGCTGGCGGCGGCGTGCCGTGCTGACCCTGCTGGCGGCGGTGCTGGCGGGCTGCGGCGGTCCGCGCAGCCAGGGGCGCCAGCTGAACGTCTGGACGCTCGATCTCTCCCCCAAGTTCGACGCCTATCTCACCGAGGTGATCGCCGCCTGGGAGAAGGAGAACCCGGGCATCACGGTGCGCTGGACCGACATCCCCTGGGGATCGGTGGAGCGCAAGCTGCTGGCGGCGGTCTACGCCCGCACCGCGCCCGACGTGGTGAACCTCAACCCGCTGTTCGCCGCCAACCTGGCCAGCAAGGGGGGGCTGCTCGACCTCGATCCACTGCTGCCGCCTGGGGCTTCAGAGATCTATCTGCAGCGCATCTGGGCAGCCAGCCGCAACGCGGATGGACAGTTCGCGATCCCCTGGTACCTCACGGCGCGCATCACGCTCGCCAACCGCGACCTGCTGAAGCGGGCCGGATACGCCGACCCACCGCGCCGCTGGGAGGAGGTGCCGGCTTTCGCTGAAGCGGTGAAACGGCGCACCGGCCGCCATGCGCTGTTCGTCACGGTGGTGCCGGATGACTCGGCCGAGCTGCTGGAGTCGATGGTGCAGATGGGTGTGACCCTCACCGATGACCGCCAACGGGCGGCCTTCAACAGCCCGGCGGGCCGGCGGGCCTTCGCCTTCTGGACCGATCTCTACCGCCGTGGCCTGCTGCCGCGTGAAGTGGTGAGCCAGGGCTACCGGCGTGCGATCGAGCTCTACCAGGGCGGTGAGCTGGCGATGCTGGCCAGCGGCGCCGAGTTCCTGCGCAGCATCCAGACCAACGCCCCGGGGATCGCTGCCGTCACCGAACCCCACCCGCCGCTCACCGGCCCTGACGGCACCGCCAACGTGGCGGTCATGAACCTGGCGGTGCCGCGCCAGAGCGCCATGCCCAAGGAAGCGGTGAGCTTTGCCCTGTTCCTCACCAACGCCAGCAATCAGGCCCGCTTCGCTGAGCAGGCGCGGGTGCTCCCCTCGGCCCGGCAGGCGCTAACCACGATCGAGCAACAGCTGCGGCGGGACACGCCTGCCGATCCCCAGCAGGCGCTTGTGCATGCGGCACGCCTGGAATCGGCTGAAACGCTGGGGCGCGCACGGGTGCTGGTGCCCGCCAACCCCGGCGTGAAGCGGCTGCAGGCGATCATCTACCGCCAGCTCCAGCGCGCCATGCTTGGCCAGATCAGCAGCGATGCGGCCGTGCTGGCGGCGGAGCGGGAATGGAACCTCTACGCGGAAGGTCGCTGGCCCTGAGCCCTGGCCTCGCCGTGCGGCGTGGCCACCGCGCCGCACGGCGAGGCCACCGATGGGCTTGGTGAGAATGGTGCTGACGGGTGGCTGCCGGCGCCGCTGCAACTATTGAAAAATCATTAAGTCTTGGCGCTGCTACTCCCTGACGTGCGCCTTCTGCTCTCCATGCGTACAAGCTGACAGGTAGGGTGATTTTTCTTCACGACTGTTCCTGTGATGCCACTGGACACGCAGCCTCGGCAAGCCAAGGCGGAGGCGGTGGTTCAGGACACGCGGACAGCACCCAAGGCCACCCTGCTTGTCGTCGACGACGAGGCCGCCGTGCGCCGCGTGCTGGTGATGCGCCTGCAGCTCGCGGGCTACCGCGTCCTCTGCGCCGAGGATGGGGAGGAGGCCCTCACCCTGTTCCATCAGGAGCAGCCCGACCTCGTCGTGCTCGACGTGATGCTGCCGAAGCTGGACGGCTTTGCGGTATGCCGGCGCCTGCGGGCCGAATCCTGCGTGCCGATCATCTTCCTCTCGGCTCTTGATGCGATCGCCGAGCGGGTGGCCGGCCTTGATCTCGGCGCCGACGACTACCTGCCCAAGCCGTTCAGCCCCAAGGAACTCGAAACCCGCATCTCCACGATCCTGCGGCGGGTGGGGCGTGGATCCGCCAACAGCGAACCCCGCGACATCCCCGCCGGCCAGGGTGTGATGCGCATCGGAGACCTGGTAGTGGACACCAACCGCCGTCAGGTGACCCGCGCCGGTGAGCGCATCGGCCTCACCTACACCGAATTCAGCTTGCTGGAGCTGCTGTTCCGCGAGCCCGGCCGGGTGGTGCCGCGCGCCGAGATCCTTGAGCAGCTGTGGGGCTACCCGCCGCGCCGCGCCGCGGATCTGCGCGTTGTGGATGTGTATGTGGCCCGCCTGCGCGGCAAGCTCGAACCCGACCCCCGCAACCCCGAGCTGATCCTCACCGTGCGCGGCACCGGCTACGCCTCGCAACGGATGCTCGATCCCCTGGTCGCCGTCACCGCTTAGGCCCGCCGCCTGCGCTCCTGCAGGATGGTTCCTTCCGTCCCCTGTTCGTCGCCTTGCCGGAGCACCCCGTCAACCGCCTGGAGCAGGCCCGCTTCGAGAAGGGCCAGGCCCTGGCGGCCCTCGGTCAGGGCCCCTATGCCCTGCGCTTCGAGCCCAGCCACCGCACCGCTGCCCTGCAGCAGGAGCACGCCGACCTGCCCAACGGCGAGGAGCGTGCCGTGGCCGTGGCCGTGGCCGGTCGGGTGATGACCCGCCGGGTGATGGGCAAGCTCGCTTTCTTCACCCTGGTGGATGAAAGCGGTCCGATTCAGCTGTTCATCGAGAAGGCCCACCTGCTGGCGGCATGGCCCGAGCAGCCCGAGGCCTTTGCTCAGATCACCTCGCTGGTGGATGCCGGCGATCTGATCGGTGTGCACGGCACGCTGCGCCGCACCGACCGGGGTGAGCTGTCGGTGAAGGTGACGGCCTGGGACATGCTCTGCAAGTCGTTGCAGCCCCTGCCCGATAAATGGCATGGCCTGGCGGATGTGGAGAAGCGCTACCGCCAGCGCTACCTCGATCTGATCGTTTCGCCGCACACCCGCGAAACCTTTCGCCGCCGTGCCCGTCTGGTGAGCGGCATCCGCCGCTGGCTCGATGCCCGCGACTTCCTCGAAATCGAGACGCCGGTGCTGAATCTGGAGGCCGGTGGTGCCGACGCCCGTCCCTTTTGCACCCACCACAACGCCCTCGATCTGCCGCTGTTCCTGCGCATCGCCACCGAGCTGCATCTCAAGCGGCTGGTGGTGGGGGGCTTCGAGCGGGTCTACGAACTGGGCCGCATCTTCCGCAACGAAGGCATCAGCACACGCCACAACCCCGAATTCACTTCGGTGGAGGTGTATCAGGCCTATGCCGATTACACCGACATGATGGCGCTCACCGAGCAGATGATCGCGGACGTCACCGAGCAGGTGTGCGGCACCACCGCCCTCATGTATCAGGGCGTGGCGATCGATCTCACGCCTCCCTGGCGCCGGGCCACCATGCATGAGCTGGTGGAGCAGGCCACCGGGCTCGATTTCAACGGCTTCGCCAGCCGTGAGCAGGCCGCCGCCGCCATGGCCGCCGCTGGGCTGGAGGTGCCCGCCGCCGCTGACAGCGTGGGTCGTCTGCTCAACGAGGCCTTCGAACAGCGGGTGGAAGCCAGCCTGATCCAGCCCACCTTCGTGCTCGATTACCCGGTGGAGATCTCACCGTTGGCGCGCACGCACCGCAGCAAGCCCGGCCTGGTGGAGCGTTTCGAGCTGTTCATCGTGGGCCGTGAAACCGCCAACGCCTTCAGCGAGCTGATCGATCCCGTCGATCAGCGCCGGCGCCTGGAGGCCCAGCAGGAGCGTCGCCTTGCCGGCGACCTGGAGGCGCAGGGGGTGGATGAGGATTTCCTCCAAGCTCTTGAGGTGGGCATGCCCCCCACCGGCGGGCTGGGCATCGGCATCGACCGGTTGGCCATGCTGCTCACCGACAGCCCCAGCATCCGTGATGTGATCGCCTTCCCGCTCTTGCGTCCAGAGGCCGGTTCCACTGGAGCTTGAAGGGCAAAGTGGATAATGGGGTCACGTTGGCACTGACCTTGGCCCATGAGCGGTGAGCGCGTTGGATTCCGCTTCAAGCACGCAGATGCGGTGGTCAAGCGCAACCCTCAGGGCCGCTCCCGTCGCGGTTGGGTGATGGAGCCTGTGGAGCAGACCACCAGCCGCGGCACCAAGATGCCGGCTTACAGGATTCGTTGGCGCGACAGTGAACGTCCCGAGATCGTGCTCCAGCACATGCTGATCGCCGATCCCGATCCCACGCCGCCGCCCGAAGGTGTGAGCCTGGTGCCACCGGCGCCCAAGAAGTAGCTGCCGCCCTGGTTGGCCGCCGCAAGCCCGTCTGCGCCCCATCCCTGCCTTCAACTCCAGCCCCGCAGGCGGTACACCAGCAGCCCAAGGTGCTCCTTGAGCGCCTGGGTGGTGAGCTGAAGGGCGCCCGCTTCAGGCAGCAGCTCGATCAGGAGCGAGGCGGCGGTCGGGCTTCCGGTCGCGCTGCGGGCCGGCAGCAGGTAGTCGCAGGCCACCGGCAACACCTGGAGCCCTGAGCGGCGCTGAAACGTGGCCAACGAGCGGGGCATGTGCATCGCGCTGGTGACCAGCAGCACTGAACGCCAGCCCCGGGCCTGGCCGATCGCACGCAGCGCCAGGGCCTCTTCCGCGGTGGTGCGGGCCTGATCGCTGAGCAGCAGGCGCCCCTCCGGCACGCCGAGCTCCAGTGCCAGCCGCCGCGCCGTTTCAGCCTCCGCCGGCGCCGGGTTGGCGCTGCGGAAGGTCACCCTGCCGCCGCTCAGCAGCAGCAGCGGCGCCTTGCCGGCCTGCAGCAGCCGCACGCCGGTGAGCAGGCGGTCGCCCGCCTCGTTCACCTCCACGCTGGTGCGGGGCGCCAGCTGGGGCTGCAGGCCGCCGCCCAGCACGATCACGGCGTCGGCGGTGGGTAGCGGGCTGGGGGTGAGGGCGGCGCTGCGCTCCTCCAGGCCCCAGACCAGCTGCCGGGCCGTGAACGGCAGGGCACTGATCCACAGCAACGCCAGGCTGCCGCCACTCAGCCAGGGGCTCCAGCGGCGGCGACGCCCCGCCAGGGCGATCGCCTGCAGGCCGATGGCCAGCCCCAGCGGGTAGAGCAGCAGCGGCAGCAGCTTGGAGAGAAGGAATCCCATGGCGGCCGGCTCAGACCGGCGGGGTGCCGTGGCGGCGGCGCAGCTGCTCCAGCTCCTGCTGCGCCTCAAACGCCGACCAGGCGGCTTCCAGCTCGATCGGATCGAGCGGCGTGGCGGGGGAGGAAGCTGCCGCCGCTGCTGCTCCTGCCGCCTCTGCCTGGCTGCCCGGGGTCGCTCCAGCCGGGCCCGGCCCGCGTTCCCCCGACCCAGCTTGCGCAGGCGCGCCTGAGGCTGCGGCGGTAGCCGCCTGTTGCTCCTGCTCCCGTTGCAGGGCCGCCAGGTCGGCGTCCAGGCGGCGGAACTCATCGCCCAGGCTGCTGAGGGCCTGCCAGCGGTCGCGGCCCAGACCCATCAGCTGCCGCAGCCGGGCTTCGGCCTGGTCGGCCAGCGCGCTGGCGCCGGCGGCCCGGGCCCGCTCCACCCGCCCCTGCCACTGGGTGATCTCGGTGGCCAGCTCCAGCAGGGCGCGCCGCAGCCGTTCCGCCTCCGCCTGCACCTCCAGCTGCCGCCGCTTCAGCCGCTGCTGCCGTTCCCGCTGCTCCTCCTCCTCCAGCAGCTGGCGCTGCTCGGGGCGGCTGCTGAGGAACGCCTCCAGTTGTTGCTCCAGCTGCGCCTCCAGCTGCTCGAACCAGCTGCCGCTCATGGCCGCTGCCCCCGCCACGACCCACCCTTCATTCCGGTGCCCGCGTGATCAGCGGCGCCTCGATCTCTTCCTGCAACGGAGTGATCGCGCCATCGCGGGAGCGCAGCAGCAGCTGGGTGAGGCGGGCGATCGCCCCTTCGCCCAGGTCTTCGCTGCCGATGCGATCGAAGGCCTGGCGGTAGAGCTCCTCGAGCTCGGCGATCAACTGCTCGCGCGTGGTGCGCATCGCCTTGCGTTGGTCTTCCCGGCTCATCGGCTGGCCTCGACTGGTTCAAGTCTGCCTGGCGCCTGCGGGGCGAGCAGGTGCAGGCTGAAGCTCTCGCCGGGATCGGCCCAGCGCGCCAGGGCCCGCCAGCCGGCCGCCGCCGCCAGGGCCGTGAAGGCCGCGGGGTCGTACTTGTGGCTGTGCTCGGTGATCAGCGCCTCGCCGGCGGCGAACGGCCAGCGCCGGCCCGCCACGTCCACCACCTGGTGGCAGGTGCTCACCAGCGCCATCTCGATGCGGCTCTGCTGCGGCTGCCAGTGGGCGCGGTAGCGGAAGCGCTCCGGCACGAAGTTGCCCCCCAGCTCCCGGTTGAGCCGCACCAGCAGGTTGCGGGCAAAGGCGGCCGACCAGCCCGCGGCATCGTCGTAGGCGGCCTCCAGCTGGGCCGCGGCGCGGGGTTGGTCGATGCCGATCAACAGACGACCCTCGGGCCCCAGCAGCCGGGCGAACTGACGCAGCAGGGCCACCGCTTCGCTGGGGGCGAAGTTGCCGAGCGAGCTGCCCGGGTAGAAGCCCAGCAGCCGCTGGCCATCGAGCAGGGGGTGGGCCGGCAGGGTGAGCAGCTGGCTGTAATCGCAGCAGATGCCGAGCACGGGAATGGCCGGATGGCGGGCCTGCAGTGCCCGGCAGGCACCGGCGAGGTGCTCGGAGCTGATGTCGAGCGCCACATAGGCCGGTGGTGCCAGGGCCTCCAGCAGCGGCGACACCTTGCGGGCGCTGCCGGCGCCGAATTCCACCGGCACGCCGGCGCCGAGCGCCGCCGCCATGGCCGGCGCCTCCCGCTCCAGCAGGGCGGTTTCGGTGGCGGTGAGTGCGTATTCCGGCTGCTCGCAGATGCGGTCGAACAGGCGCGAGCCCTCGGCGTCGTAGAGGAACCAGGCGGGCAGCTGGCGGGGGCTGCGCGACAGGCCCTCCACCACCAGCCGCCGCATGTCGGCGGCGACGGGATGGAGGTCGAGCAGGTCGACGGCGGCCGGCCCGCGCTGGAGGGCAGCGGAGGGGGCGCTCATCGGCCGTCCCGGGCGAGGCGCAGGCCGCCGGCCAGCCAGCGGCTCGCGGGCGGAAAGAAGTTGCGGTAGGTGAGGCGGCCGTGGCCCGGCGGTGTGAGGAAACTGCTGCCGCGCAGGACCATCTGGGAACTCATGAATTTGCCGTTGTATTCGCCCACCGCTCCGGCGGCGGGCCGGAAGCCCGGATACGGACGGTAGGGGCTGGACGTCCACTGCCACAGCACCCCCTGCAGGGCTTCCAGCTCGCCGCTGCCGCCCGCCTGGGGTGGCGTGGCGGCGGCCACTTCCCACTCCGCTTCGCTCGGCAGGCGGGCCTCGGCCCAGCGGGCATAGGCGTCGGCTTCGAACCAGCTGAGGTGCCGCACGGGCGCGGCCGGATGCAGGGGGCGCCGCCCCGCCAGCGTGAACTCCCACGACCAGCCCTCCGGGGCGCCGCTGCCGCGCCAGTAGCGGGGCGCCTGCCAGCCGCGCTGCTGACAGACCTGCCAGCCCTCGCTCATCCACAGCTCCGGCCGCCGGTAGCCGCCTGCGGCGATGAAGGCGGCGTACTCCCCGTTCGACACCAGCCGGGGGGCCAGCGCGAAGGGTTCGAGCCACTGGCGGTGACGGGGGCTTTCGTTGTCGAAATGGAAGGCGCCGGACGGGCCCTCGGGGCCGGCGCCAGCCTCGGCGTGACCGATCTCCACCAGCCCTCCCGGCCAGTGCAGCCAGGCGGACGCGGGCGGGTTGGGGGTGCTGGCGGGGGCGGCGTCGGCGGCGGCCACCAGCGTTTCGTAGGTGGCTTCGGCACCCCGGCCCGAGGGCTCCACCGCCGGCTCCAGCGGGTTGCGGCTGAAGCCGTCGAGCAGATCCATCAGCAACAGCTCCTGGTGCTGCTGCTCGTGCTGCAGACCCAGCTCCAGCAGCTCCCACAGCGGCGCCGCCGCCGTGGCGGGCCCGGCGCTCAGCCGCTCCACCAGGGCCTCCAGCCCCGCATCGACCCGCCGCCGCCAGGCGAGCACCGCCGCCAGGGGTGGCCGGCTCAGCAGTCCCCGCTGCGGCCGGGGGTGGCGCGCCCCGATCGCGTCGTAATAGGAATTGAACAGGAAGCTCCAGCGGCTCTCCGCCGGCTCATGACCCGGCAGGTGGGGCGTGAGCAGGAAGGTGTCGAAGAACCAGGTGGTGTGCCCCAGGTGCCACTTGGGCGGGCTGGCGTCCGCCATGCCCTGCAGGCACAGATCTTCCGGCTCCAGCTCAGCGATCAGCGCCTCGCTGTGGGCGCGCACGGCATGAAGCCGCCGCAGCAGGGCCTCGGTGGGGGCGGCGGAGGCCATGGCCAGAGGGCTGCTCGCCTGAGGCTAGAAGGAATCGGCCGTCAGGGCTGCCGCCCCTACGATCATCGCCAGAGCGATTTCTTCTCCCACAGGCGCGATGGGCAGCACCGCCGGTTCGATCAGCAGCGGCAGGGCCATGGCCGTCGCCCGGGCGGGAACCACCCAGGGCTTCGTCGGTGCGGTGGGCAACACCCCGCTGATCCGGCTGGGGCTGCTCAGCGAGCTCACCGGCTGCGAGATCCTCGGCAAGGCCGAGTTCATGAACCCCGGCGGATCGGTGAAAGACCGCGCTGCCCTGGGCATCCTGCTGGAGGCGGAAGCCAGCGGCGCCCTCGACCCGGGCGGCACCGTGGTGGAGGGCACCGCCGGCAACACCGGCATCGGCCTCACCCACCTCTGCAATGCCCGCGGCTACAAGGCTCTGATCGTCATCCCGGACACCCAGTCGGCCGAGAAGATCGGCCTGCTGCGCAGCCTCGGCGCCGAGGTGCGCACGGTGCCGGCGGTGCCGTACCGCGATCCCAACAACTACGTGAAGCTCTCGGGACGCATCGCCGCCGAAACGCCCGGTGCCGTCTGGGCCAATCAGTTCGACAACCTGGCCAACCGCCGCGCCCACTACGCCAGCACCGGTCCGGAGATCTGGGAGCAGACGGGCGGCCGCATCGACGCCTGGGTGTCGGCCACGGGCACCGGCGGCACCTATGCCGGCGTGGCCCTCTTCCTCAAGGAGCGCTCCTCCCAGGTGCGCTGCGTGCTGGCCGATCCCCACGGCAGTGCCCTCTACAGCTGGGCCACCGCCGGGGCGCTGCAGGCCGAGGGCACCTCCATCACCGAAGGGATCGGCAACAGCCGCGTCACCGCCAATCTGGAGGGCGCCCCGATCGATGACGCCGTGCGCATCGACGACCAGGCCGCGCTCGACACCATCTACCAGCTGCTCTGGCGCGAAGGTCTGTTCATGGGCGGCTCGGTGGGCATCAACGTGGCCGCGGCGGTAGAGACCGCCCGGCGCCTCGGTCCGGGCCACACGATCGTGACCGTGCTCTGCGACGGCGGCGACCGCTACCGCTCCCGCCTCTACGACGCCGACTGGCTGGCCGGCCGCGGCCTGCGCCAGCCCGAACGGGGCTTGCTGGATGGCATTACGCAGGACCGGCCCACCCATGGCTGACCAGCCCGGTGCGGCCGCCGGTGCGGTGATCGCCGATCGCTACCGCCTGGAGATGGAGGTGGCCAGCGGTCCTCAGGGGGTGCTGTGGCGCGCCAGTGATCTGCTGGCCGGCGAGGCGCCCGTGGCCCTGCGGCAGCTGGGGCCCGGCTTCGATCAGGCCGGGGCGCGGGCGGGCTGGAGCCGCCTGCAGGCCCTGCTCCACCCCCAGGTGCCCCGCTTCGGGGAAACGATCCAGCGGGACGGCCAGCTCTGGCTGGTGCGCGAGTGGCAGGACGGGCGCACCTACCAGGAGCTGCTGGAGGCGCGGCGGGGTCGCCAGCTGGTGTTCGGCCCCGGCGAGGTGCTGCTGCTGCTGCGCCAGCTGCTGCCGGTGCTGGCGGTGCTGCACGGCCAGGAGATCTGCCATGGCGATCTCACCCCCGCCAACCTGCTGCGCCGTGACCGCGACGGTCTGCCGGTACTGCTCGACATCGGGTGGACCGGCCCCGGCCAGGCCGCCGCCGGCGCCACCCCGGGCTATGCGCCGCCGGAGCAGGTGGCCGGCGCTCCGCTGCTGCCCTGGATGGACCTGCACGGCCTGGGGGTGGTGGCGTTGGTGCTGCTCAGCGGTGAGGATCCCGCCGCCCTGCTCGATCCGGTGAGCCTGGCCTGGCGCTGGCCCGACGGCCTCAGCCTCGACCCCCCGTTCCGCGCCGCCCTGGAGCGGCTGATCAGTGCCGATCCCACCGCCCGCTTTGCCAGCACGCCGCAGGCCCTCGTTGCCTTCCAGGCGCTGCCGATGCCGGAAAGCACGGGCCCTGTGGCCCGCGCCGATCGCACCCTGATGCTCGTGCCCCCCGCCGCCGTTTCGCCGGGACTGGCCGGCAGCGACGCTGCCGATCCTGCGCCTGCCGAGCAGGCCGCTGCCTCCACCACCAACTCTGCGGCCGCCCCCCTCACGGCCGCGCCGGCCACTGCGGCTGCAGCACCGGCTCCCGAGCCCCGGGTCGTGGAGCGGCGGCCACCGCCACCGCCCATGCCGCCGCTCAGCCGGCAGCAGCAGAAGGAGGAGGCGGTGGAAGGGCGGCTCTTGCCGGTGGTGGTGGCCCTGGTGGTGTCGGCTGTGGTGGGCATCACCGCGGGCTGGTGGCTGCTGGGCCGCAGTGATGCCCCCGCCAATCGCCCGGCTGAACAGCCCCGCGAGCTCACCGCCAGCCTCCCCCCCGGTGAGGTCGACCAGCGCCAGCAGTTGCTGAACCGCCTGCGGGCGCTGCAGATCAACCGCAGCTGGTTCCTGCGGTTGGTGGACGCCAACCTGCTGGCCCAGTTCCCCGAGCGTGGCGGCCGTCTGCCCAACGACTCGATCGAGGACGCCCCCCTGCGCAAGGTGTGGAACGCCCTGGCGGAGGAATGGCTGGCCCGGGTGGAGCAGCTGCCGCCGCCGCTCCGCCGCAGGTTGGGCTCTTTTTCCACCGCCGACTGGGAGGCCCGCCAGCGTCAGCTCGCCGCCCAGGGGGTGAGTCCGCCGGTGCTGCGCCAGCTGATTTCCGGCAATGCCCAGGCGTTGCTGCCCGGCCGCGCCGGCGCCGACATCCCCGCCGAGCCCTTCCGCCAGCTCTGGTATGCCGCCGGCGAGCAGACGCTGGAAACCCTGCAGATCGAACCGATCCAGGCCACAGCGGGCGAGGTGAAGGCCCTCTCCGCTTCGCTCGGCGCCGGTGGGGCGCGGTTGTTCCCGATCCGGCTGCCGGCGGGGTACCGGCTGGTGCTCGGTGTCAACGGCTCGCCGTTGATGCAGATGAGCGTCTACAACGCTGCCGGCAGCCTGCTGGAGCCGAAGGGCCCGCTGCGGGTGGTGACCCTGCCGCCGGTGCCGGGCACCGAAGTGCAGCTGCTGGTCACCAACGACGGTGTGGCCCCGGCGATGATCACCCTGTCGTTGCGCGCCGATGCGCCGCCGCCGGAGCCGCCCCAGCCGCCGCCCACCGACCCCGGCGACACCACGTCGCCGCCGCCCGCTGAGCCGGTGACGCCACCCGCCATCCCAACCCAGCCCCCTGTGGCGCCCTCCGCACCCACGGCGCCGCCGCCCGTGACGCCTGACACGCCTGCTTCGCCGTGAGTGCAGCCGCCCCACCCGTCGCGGTCGCCCTGCTCTCCGGCGGCCTCGATTCGGCCACCGCTGCGGCCCTGGCGATCGAAGCGGGCTACCACGTGATCGGCCTCTCGCTCGACTACGGCCAGCGTCACCGTCAGGAGCTGGCCGCGGCCGCCGCCCTGGCGACCGACCTGGCCCTGGCGGAGCACCACACCCTGGCGGTGAACCTGGCGGCCTGGGGCGGCTCAGCCCTCACCGATGCCGCCATGGCGCTGCCGGTGGCCGGTGTGGAGGAGGGGGTGATCCCCACAACCTACGTGCCGGGCCGCAACACCGTGTTCATCGCCCTCGGCCTGAGCCTGGCTGAAGCGCGCGGGGCCGAGCGGCTGGTGCTGGGGGTGAACGCCATCGACTACTCCGGCTATCCCGATTGCCGCCCCGATTACCTCGCCGCCTTCCAGCAGCTGGCTGATCTGGCCAGCAAGAGCGGCCGCGAGGGCCACGGCGCCCGGCTGTGGGCGCCCCTGGTGACCTGGAGCAAGACCCGGATCGTGCAGGAGGCGCTGCGTCTGGGCGTGCCGATCGCCCGCACCTGGAGTTGCTACGCCGGCGGCGCCCGGCCCTGCGGGCGCTGCGACAGCTGCCGCATCCGCGATGCCGCCCTGCGGGAGGCGGGCCGCCCGGACCTGGCCAGCGATGGAGGCGGCAGCTTGGGCGGGCCGTCGGCATGACGCCGGGTTCCGGGGCGCAGCCGCCGCTGCTGCGCCGCTCACTGCCGTGGCGCGACCCCTGGGAGGTGGCCCTTGCCCTGGCCGCTGCGGGCAGCGGCGATGGCCTCGCCTGGCTCGATGGCGATGGCAGTGCGCTGGGGCGTTGGGGCTTTCTGGGTGTGGCTCCGCTGGAGCAGGTGGTGTGCCGGGGGCTGCCGGGCGAGCCGGATGCCACCGATCCTTTTGCGGCCCTGGCGCGCCTGCGGGAACGGCCCGGCAGCTGGCTCGGCTGGCTCGCCTACGAGGCCGGGGCGTGGGTGGAGCCGGCCGCCCACTGGCGCTCGCCCGATACGGCCCTGCTCTGGGCAGGCCGCTACGACCCCGTGCTGCGCTTCGATCTGCAGGAGCGTCGTCTGGAGCTGGAAGGGGTGGATCCCGCCCGGCTGACGGCGATGGCGGAGCGGCTCGCGGCCCTGGTGCCGGCGGCCGACACGCCTGCTGGCTCAGCTGCTGACCCGGCTGAAGGCCCTGCGCCCGGCAGCGGGCCCGGTGTGGCCGCAGAACACTGGCACTGGCACACCGATCCCGCCACCTTCGCCCGCCAGGTGACGGACCTGCGCAGCTGGATCGCTGCCGGGGATCTGTTCCAGGCCAACCTCACCGCCTGCTGTGAGGCCAGCCTGGCCGCACCCCCCGATCCGCTGGCCCTGTACGGCCGGCTGCGCCGCTCCTGCCCGGCGCCCTTCGCCGGCCTCCTGGTGGCTGGCGACGAGGCGGTGCTCTCGGCGTCCCCGGAACGCTTTCTGCGGGTGAGCGCCACCGGCTGGGTGGAAACCCGGCCGATCAAGGGCACCCGCCCGCGCCATGGCGATCCGGAAGCCGATGCCGCCGCCGCCGCCGAGCTGATCACCAGCCCCAAGGACCGTGCCGAGAACGTGATGATCGTGGACCTGCTCCGCAACGACCTCGGCCGGGTGTGCGTGCCGGGCTCGATCCAGGTGCCCCAGCTGGTGGGGCTGGAAAGCTACCCGCAGGTGCACCACCTCACCTCGGTGGTGGAGGGGCAGCTGCGCGCCGATTGCAGCGTGGTGGAGCTGCTGCGCGCCTCCTGGCCGGGCGGCTCGATCAGCGGCGCCCCCAAGGTGCGTGCCTGCCAGCGCCTGAGCGAACGGGAGCCCGTGCCCCGCGGCCCCTACTGCGGCGCTCTGTTCCGCTTCGGCGCCGATGGCAGCTTCGACAGCAACATCCTGATCCGCAGCCTGATGCTGCGGGGGCGGCGCCTGCGCGCCCATGCCGGCTGCGGCATCGTGGCCGACTCCGACCCGGCGGCGGAGGCCGAGGAGCTGCTCTGGAAGCTGGGCCCGCTGCTGGCGGCCGTCGCGCCAGGCCCCGCAGCTGGAGGGTGCTGATGCAGGCGATCGCCTGGATCGAGCCCATCGGCGCTCCGGGGGCGGCGGGGCTCTGGGGAGCACCGGCCGAGCTGGCCCTGCCCCTGGCGGATCGGGGCCTGCAACTGGCCGACGGTCTGTTCGAAACCCTGCTGGTGGAAGCGGGGCAGCCGCTGCTGCTGAGCGCGCACCTGCAGCGCTGGTCGCAGAGTGCCGCCCTGTTGGGCATGGAGCCACCCCCCGGCGATGAGCGGGTGCGCGCCCTGCTGGCGGAGGCGGTGTCCCGCAGCGGCATCCACACCGGCGCGCTGCGCCTGAACTGGAGCCGCGGCTCGCCGGCGGTGGAGGCTGGCGCTGGTGGGGCGACGGGGCCGCGGGGTGTGGAGCTGCCGGCACCCGGTGCCCCATCACTGCAGCCCCGCTTCTGGCTGCAGCTCACGGCCGCGGCGCCGCAGTTCGACCCCGTGCCGGTGATTGTCAGCCGCAGGGAGCGGCGCAACGCCTCCAGCCTGCTGAGCCGCTGCAAAACCTTCGCCTACGGGCCCGCCATCGAGGCGCGGCGTGAGGCCCGGGCCGCCGGCGCCGCCGATGCCCTGCTGGAGAGCACGGCCGGCGGCCTCTGCTGCGCCACCACGGCCAACCTGCTGGTGCGGCGTGACGGCCAGTGGTTCACGCCGCCCCTGGCCAGCGGCTGCCTGCCGGGGGTGATGCGGGGCCGCGCCCTGGCGCTGGGCCTGGTCCGCGAAGGTCCGTGTCCCCTGGGCCCAGGCAGTGCCGTGCTGCTGATCAACAGCCTCGGGTGCCGTCCGGCCTTGAGTGTGAACGGGTCCCCGCTGCCGCTGGAGCCGGAGCCGGAAGCGTTCTGGCGCCGGCTGCTGGCAGCTGGGTGACCTTCGCCGCCGCCGGCCACCGCCGCCATGGGCGGCGAGCCTATGTTCTGAGGCTTCACGGTGCAGAGCTGGGTGATGGGGTTGGCGTCCGCACGGGCCTGGAGCGCAGCGGCAGCGTTGGTGGTGGCAGCTTTGGGACTGAGCGCCTGCCGCACGACTCCCGGCGAAACACCCGCTCAGCAGGCCAAGGTTGGTGATCTGCTGGTGCGGGCGGGCACGGCCAATGTGACCCTGGCCAAGGCCTTCGTGCCAGGCCAGCCCAACGGCCTGTACAAAGGCGTGGTGCGCGTGCAGACGGAGGGTCAGCCCGACAGCAGCGCCAGGCTGTATCAGGTCAATGCGGTCTGCAGCATCGAGAACGAGCCCAACTGGCCGACGTATGACAACCTCTACGGCAATGAACTGAAAGATCTCGTCGACGCCGGAAAGTTCTCCACCGCTACGCGTTGGCAGATTCTTTATTATTTTGATGGTGGTGTTGACAGCACGGGCGTGCTCTCGCATCAAGCCTGGACCGACCGCCTCAAGGACAATCTCTGCCGCCGCGGCACCTTCAACGACAGCACGGCGCGGCCAGCGACATAACGGATCGGCTCTGCAGATCCTGCCGCCGCTGTGTGCTGTGCTGCTGCGGCATGCACGCCTGTGTTGCCGCAGCCAAGCTGGGTGGGTCTGGTAGCCGATGACACTTCCGCGAATCCACCTGTGGATTTCGATAGAGATGAAACCACGCCTCGTTTGCGATGCCAAAAACGCTGTTCAAGGTTGATCTCACCAAGCCGATGGATCAACAGGACATGCCGGGCCACAACCGCTGGCATCCCGATATCCCCGCCGTCGTTTCTGTCAACCCTGGTGAGGTCTTCCGGATCGAATGCAAGGACTGGACGGATGGCCAGATCAAGGACAATGACGACCCCCAGGATATCGCTGATGTGAACCTGGAAGTGGTGCACGTGCTCAGCGGCCCGATCTGGGTGAATGGAGCTCAACCTGGCGATATTCTTGTGGTTGACATCCTTGATGTGGGTGCGCTGCAGGGAGATGAGTGGGGCTTCACCGGGATTTTTGCCAAAGAGAATGGCGGCGGCTTCCTCACCGATCACTTCCCCAAGGCAGCCAAAGCGATCTGGGATTTCGAAGGCATCTACACCTCATCGCGCCATATCCCCGGTGTGCGTTTCGCCGGCATCACCCACCCCGGCCTGATCGGTTGTGCGCCCTCCCACGAGCTGCTGCGGGAATGGAACCGCCGCGAAACCGAGCTGGTGAACACGGCCCCGGATCGGCGCACCTATGGCGCCGGCCTCTCCGGCAGCGAGCCCGTGCTGGCGGCCCTGCCCAACCCCAACAGCGCCATCCTCGGCACGCTGCCCAGCGCCGATTTCGAGCGTGTGGCCAATGAAGCGGCCCGCACCGTGCCGCCCCGTGAGCACGGAGGCAACTGCGACATCAAGAACCTCACCAAGGGCACGCGCATCTACTTCCCCGTGTATGTGGAAGGCGCAAAGCTCTCGATGGGCGATATCCACTTCTCCCAGGGCGATGGGGAAATCTCCTTCTGTGGCGCGATTGAAATGTCGGGCTACCTGGATCTGCATGTGGAGATCATCAAAGGTGGCGTCGAAAAGTATGGGATGGTCAATCCCATGTTCAAGACCAGCCCGGTGGAGCCCCACTTCACCGACTATCTGGTGTTCGAAGGCATCTCCGTGGATGAATTCGAAGGCAAGCAGCACTACATGGACGTGCACATCGCCTACCGACGCGCCTGCCTGAACGCCATTGAGTATCTCAAGCGCTTTGGCTACACCGGTGAGCAGGCCTACCTGCTGCTGAGCTGTGCGCCCGTGGAGGGCCGGATCAGCGGCATCGTGGACATTCCCAATGCCTGCTGCACGCTGGCGATTCCCACCTCCATCTTCGACCAGGACATTCTTCCCTGCTGATGGCCCGCAAGGGGCCACCGCCGCCTTTGCCTCGGCAAGGTGGGCGTTCGGTGGCTCCACGCCATGGATCCCTCCCTCTCTGCTGGCCGCCGCCTCCCCTGTCGCTGTCGGCTCCAACTCCCATCAGCGCAGCAGGGTTGTGGCGGGAATCACTCGGTTCTTTGAAAACGACCCGCCAGCTGGTCCTCCCTGTTTCCCCTCTTCTCCATGCCTGTCTACGAATTCAGCTGCGCTTCAGGCTGCGACAACTACGAGGTGTGGCGCAGCATCGACGCCCGCCAGAATGATACGGACTGTCCGAGTTGTGGCAATCCCGGTAACAGAGTGTTCAGCCCGCCCATGACACTGTCCGGTGGCTTCCGCCTCAAGCAGGAAGCCAGTGAGCCCCGGCTGGTCCGCAAGGAAGTGCGCGAAGAAAGCGCCAAGCCCCGGCTCAGGGAAAGTGCGGCCCGCCCCTGGATGGTCACCCGCGGCTGCTGAGCCGCGGGCAGCAGTCAGGAGGCAGGAGTCACAGGAGTCAGCAGGCAGAAAGAGAAAGCCTGCAGCCCGTGCAGCTCGCACCATGGTCGTTCGTGGCCTCCAAATCTGGCGGCTGAGACCACCGCATGCAAGGAGCTGATAGGAAAGAAGCTGGCACGTAAACGGGTTGCACGTAAACGGCTGGCATCCAAACAGCTCCACGGGAGACTTGACACCTGTGATTACACAGTTGACCCCAAAGATGTGTCATCCATGCTGCATCGCGTTGCATTCGGATGGCCGTATCCAACAGGCCGGATGCAACAAACAACCTTTATGCAAGAGGGCGCTCCCTTGCAGTGCCCTCACACCGTGAGGAATTCCTGGACCACATCATCGGAGAGGCTCTCGGTGGGGCCACTTGAAACGATGCCGCCGCGTTGCATGGCGTAGTAGTAGTTGGATTGGCGCACGAAGTGAAGGTGCTGCTCCACCAGCAGCACGCTGATTCCGGTTTCCTTCATGATCCGTTTCACCGCCACTTCGATGTCGTGGATAATGGAGGGCTGAATGCCTTCGGTGGGTTCATCCAGCAGCAGCAATTTCGGCTTGCCCAGCAGAGCGCGAGCGATGGCCAGCTGTTGCTGTTGTCCGCCGCTGAGATCACCGCCTTTGCGGGACAAAAACTTCTCGAGAATTGGAAACAGATCGAACACGATCGGGTCGATGTGGCGGTTCTTCGCCATGCCACCCGGGAGCGCTTCCATTCCCAGCAGAAGGTTTTCCTTCACCGTCACCTGCGGAATGATGTCACGCCCCTGGGACACATAGCCGATGCCGGAGCGGGCCCGTTGGTAGGGGGGCTGATCGCTCAGGGCCTGGTCGTCGTACTGGACGCTGCCGGAGCGTTGTTTGAGCAGACCGATGATCGTTTTGAGGAACGTGGTTTTGCCCACGCCGTTGCGACCGATCAGGCACACCATCTGCCCTTTAGGGATGGAGAGATCCACATTGCGAAGAATGTGGCTTTCGCCGTAGTAAACGTTGAGGTTGGAGACGGAAAGGAGGTTCTCGGTTGTCATGTCAGCTGTGGGTTGGTGTCTGGCAAGTGGTGGAAACCGCTTATTCCTCGGCTGGGCCCAGGTAAACCTCAATCACGCGGGGATCTTTCTTCACATCCTCCAGCAGGCCCTGGGTGAGCAGTTGCCCCTGGTGCAGCACGGTGACGGGGGCATTGAGGTCCCGGATGAATTCCATGTCGTGTTCGATCACCACAACGGTGTGTTGGCCTGCCAGTGACTTGATCAATTCAGCGGTCCGCACCGTTTCTTCATCGGTGAGCCCGGCCACGGGCTCGTCGAGCAGCAGCACCTCCGGCGACTGGGCCACGAGAGAGGCAATCGCCAGCCATTGCTTCTGCCCGTGCGAGAGCGAACCCGCCTGGGTGGTGGCAAAGGGGGTGAGGCCCACATAGTTCATCAGGCGATGCACCTCATCCTTGGCCGCCTTCGGCAGCTTGTCGGAGAGAAGGCTGAGAGGGTTCTTGTTCGGTGAGGCGGCCAATTCCAGGTTGCGCAGCACCGTGAGGTTGTCGAACACCCGTGGCGTCTGGAACTTCCGGCCGATTCCCTGCCTTGAGATCTTCTGCTCGGAGAGCCCCACCAACGACTTTCCTTTGAACGTGACAGTGCCCTTGGTGGGGCGCACCTTGCCCGTGATCACGTCAAGGAAGGTGGTTTTCCCGGCGCCGTTGGGCCCAATGATCGACTTCAACTCACCTTTCTGCAGGGTGAGCGAAAGATCGGTAAGGGCGAAGAAGCCATCAAAGCTGACGCTGACGTCGTGAAGTTCAAGGAGTGGTTCAGACATGATCGCCAGGGTGTTTCAGGGGGTCTGTGGAAGGGGGGCTGAGCAGTGGGCTTGCCTGGTGGACGTGTGAGCTGAAGAGGCCGATGGGATGTGGATGGAGTGGATGGATCTGATGGAGCAGTGAAGGTGGTAGCGCAGGATCATTGACTTTCTGCCTTGATGTTGTCGGGCTTCCTCCGGCAAGCCAGCTGTCAAGGCCTCAGGCCGAAGAATCGGTGGGGGCGTGGCTCTTCATTTCCATGCCAGGGCCCTCCTGGTCGATCTGGGGATAGGTACGAGCTTTGGGAGCGATGCCGAAGGCGGCCAGCAAGGTGCGCAGTCCTCCTTTGGAGACCCAGCCGTAGATGCCATCCGGCATCAGCACCACCACGAAGATGAACAGAGCCCCCTGCACGAACAGCCAGAACTCGGGAAGCGCTTCGCTCACCAGGCTGCGTAGATAGTTCACCAGAACGGCGCCGATGATCGGGCCCACCAGGGTGCCGCGGCCCCCCACAGCCACCCAGATCACCATCTCAATCGAAAAGGAGATCGACATGTACTGGGGCGACACAATACCGCTCTGAACGGTGTAAAGAGCGCCTGAGATACCGCAGAGCGCGCCGGCAACGAGGAAGACGATCGTTTTGAAGGGAACGGGGTTGAAGCCGGCGAAACGGAAGCGTTGCTCATCATCTCGGATGGCAATCAAGGCATCGCCGAAGCGGCCGGAGGTGAAATAGCGGCAGATCAGAAAGGCGACAGGAATGAGAACAACCGTGAGTCGGTACAGCCAGATCTGCATCTCGCTGGAGCCCACCAGCATGCCGAACAGCTCGGTGGTGCTGGTTTTCAGGCCGTTGGTGCCATTGATCAGCTTCTGTTGGCCGTTGAAGAAGTGAAAGAAGACCATCAACGCCGCCTGGGTGATGATCGAGAAGTACACCCCCTTGATACGGTTTCTGAAGATCAGGTAGCCAACCAACCCTGCCACGACTGCGGGCAGCACCCAGATGGCGATCAGAGTGAAGGCGGGCGACCAGAATGGCTGCCAGAAGAAGGGCAGTTGTTCTACACCGTAGTTCTCAAAGAATTTGGGGATGCCGTTGCCGCCCGCTTCACTGGGGGTGTTGAGGGTGAGGTACATCGCTACCCCATAGCCACCCAGGGCGAAGAAGATGCCTTGCCCAAGGCTCAGGAGGCCCGTGTAGCCCCAGATCAGGTCGATCGCAAGAGCAGTGATCGCCAGGGAGAAATAGCGGCCAAACAGGTTGATACGGAAATCACTGAGGATGGCTGGCAGGATGAACAGCGCGATGGCCAGGAGAATCCAGGGAACGAGTCGCTTGAGAAGTTTCATGGCTGGGGCCTCAGTGGAGAGGAAGCAGATGGAAGGAGCTTGGTTGTTGGCAGCGGCGCATCAAGCATCTACCGATCTCCCCTTCTGAGGGAACATGCCGTTGGGGCGGAACTGCAGGAAGGCGATGATGAAGATGAACACAAGCACCAGCGACATGCTTGTGGTGGCGAAGAATTCCACCACCCCTTTGGCGGCCGGGGGCATATCCGGGAACACAATCAACAGCGATCCTGATCCCACCACCGACTGAATGATGCCGAGGATCAGAGAAGCGAGCACCGTGCCCAGCAGGTTGCCCACGCCTCCCAGCACGATCACCATGAAGCAGGACACGATGTAGGCCGCGCCCAGGTTCGGGCCCACGGATCCCAGCAAGGTGATGGCGCAGCCAGCCACTCCTGCCAGACCTGAACCGAGTCCGAAGGTGATGCTGTCCACGCTGTCGGTGGGAATGCCCAGGCAGTTGCTCATCTGCCGGTTCTGGGTGACAGCCCGGATCCGAAGGCCCCACACACTCTTGGTGAGGAACCACATCACGAACAGCAGCAGAACTGCCGACAACAGAATGATGAAAATCCTCAGGCCAGGCAGTTCAATTCCGTCGATCTCGCCCCAGCTGCCTTGCAGCCACTTGGGTGCTGTCACGTCAATGTTGCGGGGTCCGAACCAGGGGCTGGCGATGGCCCGCACGGAGGAGAAGGAATTCACCACCACCAGGCCGATCCCCACAGCCACGGCCCACACCACGCCGTTGAGATAGGGGAATGCAGGCCGATCACCGATCTTTTTGCCGAGAAACTTTCCACCGAAGAAGCCGATGACCACCGCCACCGCAATGCCGATCACCATGGAGGTGGAGATGCTGCGAATCAGCTGGATCAGGATCAGGCTGACCCCCCAGGTGGCCAGCAGGGTTTCCAGTGGTCTTCCATACAGCTTGCGGATCAGCGTTCGCTCCAGCACCACGCCGAAGATGGCGGTGATGAAGAAAGCGGCCACCAGGGCAACGGGGTAGTAGAGCTCGAACACCACACCGCCCATAGGCCGAAAGAGGTTCTGGACCACAAAGGTGATATAGGCACCCAGCATCATGAACTCACCATGAGCCAGGTTGATGACCCCCATGAGGCCAAAGACGATGGCGAGACCCGTGGCGGCGAGCAGCAGCACCGAGCCGATGCTCAAGCCATCAAGAATCTGCGAGAAGAAAAGTTCCACTGGGGGGCTGTTCCGTGCGAGTGGGATTAACCTTGGATCAACAGGAGCCTTGCGGCTGTATCAAGTGATATTGCGAACTGTTTTTGTCCGTGAAGCTTGGTCCGGGGCCTGTCTGCAGAGCGTTAGGGGCGCAGCGACAGATTGGCCTGAGCCCATCAGCCGGTGCATGGGCAGACGCCAAGATGGTGCCACCTCCGTGTAGGCCGCTTCAATACGCGAAGCAATGGCTGGAATCGTCTGAAAAATGATAAATCCAGAGAGAACAATCCGTTACTGGCTGATCTCTCTGGTGCTGTCTGCAAGTCTCGTGAACATGATGTCCTGAGAGCTGGGGCGATCGAAGGCGCTATCGAAAGTGATAGGCAGGCTTCAATGCCGAAGATAATCTCAGTCCATACAGGAAATGGAGAAGTGAAAGGAAAGGGTGGCTTCCGAAGAAGCCACCCAGGCACGATCACATCTTGAACTTGCCGGCATCCGGCCGGTCCTGCGTCCAGTCGCAGGTGTAGCCCTTGGTTTCAGGAACGAACTGGTTCCAGGGGATGGGCGGAATGGCCTTCTCGCTGTCGGAGAGGATCTTGAACTGGCCATCGGGCAGGGCTTCGCCGATCATCACACGCTCTGAGGTGTGATGGTTCGGGAACATCTTGATCTCACCTTGAGGTGCCTCAAAGGTGATGCCGATCATGGTCTTCCGGACCTTGTCGAGATCTTCGAAGGTGCCAGCCTTCTCAACGGCGTTCTTCCACAGGTACACCATGTTGTAGGCGGACTCTGCAGGGTCACCCACCACACGGTCAGCCCCATAGGCCGCCTGGAAGTTGGCAACGAACTTCTTCGAAGCCGGTGTATCCAGGCTCATGAAGTAGTTCCACGCGGCGAAGGTGCCGGTGGTGTACTCAGGGCCGATCTGGCGGATTTCCTCTTCTGCGATCGAGAAGGACATGATCGGGTACTTGGCCGGATCGATGCCTGCAGCCTTGAACTGCTTGAACAGAGCGACGTTGGAGTCACCGTTCAAGGTGTTGATGATGATGCCACCATCAGGGAAGGCTTTCTTGATCTTGGCGATGATCGGCGCCACCTCGGTGTTGCCAAGGGGGATGTAATCCTCGCCGACGGTTTCGCCGCCAAGCGCCTTCATCTGCTCCTTGATGATGGTGTTGGCGGTGCGGGGGTAGACGTAGTCAGAACCGACCAGGTAGACCTTCTTGCCCAGCTTTTCGCCGTACTGTTTCATCAGCCAATCCACCGCAGGCTCGGCCTGCTGGTTGGGAACGGCGCCGGTGTAGAAGATGTTGCGGGAGCACTCCTGACCCTCATATTGAATGGGGTAGAAGAGCATGTGGTTCTTGGACTCATACACCGGCAGCATGGCTTTGCGGCTGGCGGAGGTCCAGCCGCCGAACACCACGGCAACCTTGTCGGAGTCAATCAGCTTCTGGGATTTCTCAGCAAAGGTGGGCCAGTCAGATGCGCCGTCCTCAACGACGGAGACGATCTTGTAGGACTTGCCGCCAACTTTGACGCCGCCGGCATCATTGATTTCCTTGATAGCCATTTCCTCGACCTCTTTCAGGGTCGTCTCAGAAATTGCCATCGTTCCACTCAGGGAGTGAAGAATGCCAACCTTCACTTCTCCGTCGAAAGAACCAGCGCTATCCCCACCGCCACCGCCCCCGCAGGCGACGAGGGATACCGTGATCGCAGTTGCAGCAAGACCGGCAACCAGCCGCCTCGAGAAATACGGAACCATTGGGCCTGTTCAAGGTGAAGAAATTGCCGCAGTGCTGACGGCATTGCGGAACATACGGAGCCGGTCTTGTCAGTCCTGTCGCCAAAGGCACAGAAACGGCTCAAGAGGCCCTGTACACGGGCTTTTTGGGTATTGCTTCCCCCTTGGCCGCCGCCACTGTGTTGATTCCCTGTTCAGCCCCTTGGCGCGGCCCACCTGCTCATGGCTGCGCACGCCGAAGCCGCTGCCGAGTGCCGGCTCCGATGGCAGCGATCAGAGCGAAGACCCCGGAGCGGGAAGTTGCCGGCAAAGAAAACGTTCCACCGCATCAAGGCCTTCGCCACTGCGCAGATTTGTGAAGCACCAGGGGCGATCACCGCGCATGCGGCGGGTGTCCGCCTCCATCACTTCGAGGCTCGCTCCCACCATCGGCGCCAGGTCGATCTTGTTGATCACGAGCAGATCAGAACGGGTGATGCCCGGCCCGCCTTTGCGAGGGATTTTGTCGCCGGCCGCCACGTCGATCACATAGATGCAGAGGTCCACCAGTTCGGGGCTGAAGCTGGCCGCCAGATTGTCGCCACCGCTCTCCACCAGCACCAGGTCGAGATCCGGAAACCTCTCCTCCAGGTCTTCCACCGCCGCCCGGTTGATCGAGCAGTCTTCGCGGATGGCGGTGTGGGGGCAGCCACCGGTTTCCACCCCCCGGATCCGTTCCGGCTCGAGCGCACCGGCACGGGTCAGGAACTGGGCGTCTTCCTGGGTATAGATGTCGTTGGTCACCACGGCCAACTGCAGCCGTTCGCGCAGCCGCCGGCACAGGGCTTCCACCAGGGCTGTCTTGCCCGAGCCCACCGGTCCGGCCACGCCGACACGCAGCTTGCTCATGGCGTTGGATCAGACGAGTGGGCGCAATCCTGCCACCGCTGCCCAGCTACGCCTCGCCTCAACTTCTGAACAGCCGTGAGTAGAGCTCGGCGTGCCCCAGCTGGGCCAGCCCCGCGCCCACACCGCCTGACCACATCGTGTGCGGATCGGTGTGGGCCAGCTCTGCGGCCCGCTGCGCCAGCAGCGGTGCCAGGCGCAGCTGCAGCCCCTGTCCCTGGGTGGGGCCGATCGGCACCAGCCGCACCGCCGCGCTGATCTGACTGGCCACCCAGGCATAGAGGTAGGCCTCCACCAGGTCGGTGCTGGGAACACCCAGGCAATGGCCGGCCCAGGCCCAGGCCGCCGGCCAGGCCAGCCCCTGCGCCGATGCGGATGCCGCAGAGGTGATGGCCGCTCCCTGGCCGGCAACGGCCGGTAGCCGCCAACCCAGTTCGCCTAGCAACTGGGTGAGGGAACGGCCCATCTGGCGCTGCTGGGCGCGCACCTCCGGGGCTTCCCGCAGGGCCAGCAGCCAGCCGTCGAGATCGTGCACGGTGCTCCATTGCTCTGCCGCCATGGCCTGCAGCAGCGGCGCCAGGGCCGCTGCCTCCACGCCCAGCGTCCCCCGCTGCAGTTCCGCCGCCAGCCAGCCGTGCAGCGCCTCGGCGGAATTGATCCGGCCTTGCTGCACCAGCACTTCCAGACCCTCCGAATAGCTGAACGCCCCCACCGGCAGCGCCGGACTGATCAGCTGGAACAACAGCAACCGGGTCGGCGCCGCGCCGGCCTGGGCTGGGGGCTCAGTGCGCATGCCCGCCCTTGCCGGCATAGGCGCCCGGTTCCGGCCGGAACGGTGCGTCGAGGTGGAGAACGGCCAAGCCGCGGTGGCGCAGCAGCTCCTCCAGCACCGGATCTTCCAGCAGGCGCAGCTCGCCCGGGTGCAGCTCCAGCGCTACGTGGCGGTTGCCGAGGTGATAAGCGGCCTGCAGCAGCTGGAGGGAGTCGGCGCTGCGGGCCAGCAGCAACGGCTCCGGAGCCGCTTCCACCTGCACCACCACGCCGCTCTCACTGCTGTTCAGCCACTCGCCGGGTTCGAGCGCTTCACCGCGCGGCAGCTGCAGCAGCAGATCCTGGCCGCAGGCGGTGCGGCGATGGCCGCGCAGACCCTCGCGCTGCTGGGCGCTGAGCGGCAACCGCAGGCTGGAGGGGGCGTCGGGCGGGGCGCTCAGGCGCCGGTCAAGGACGATCATGCGCCCCACCATCGCCACGGGCAGGGGCGAGAAATGTGGCGACCGCTACCTGACGGCCGCCGCTTCGCTCGCAGCATCGGCTCACTGCCCCTTCCCCTCCTGGCCCACGTCATCGTTGCGGATCCGCCCCCATCCACCAGCAGCTGGCGTGGTGAGGCCAGTCTTCGCTTCGCCCTCTCGCCCTCGGCGCCGCTCACCCTGCACCAGGGGGGAGCCACCTCGCCGCTGAAGATCCAACGCGCCTTCAGCCGCGCCGATGGCCGCTGTGAGTTGCCCTTGCTGCACACCGCCGGAGGCCTGGTGGGCGGCGATCAGCTGGCGATCGACACCCGGCTGGAGGCCGGCAGCCGGGCCCTGGTCACCAGCGTGGCGGCGCAGAAGGTCTATGGCTCGATCGGCCGCTCCCGCCTGGCGCCTGAGGGCCAGTGGGCGCGGCAGTTGCTGGCGTTCCGCCTGGAGGACGGCGCCGATCTCGAATGGCTGCCCCAGGAGCTGGTGCTGTACGCCGGCGCGCTCTACGAGCAGGACAGCCGGGTGGAGCTGGCGGCTGGAGCCAGCTGGCTGGGCGCCGAAGTGGTGCGGCTCGGCCGCAGCGCCGATGGTGAATCCCTCGGTGCCGGTCGCTGGCGATCCTCGTTGGCGATCCGCCGTGAAGGGCGCTGGAGCGTGGTCGATCGCCTGGAGCTGGGCGGCGGGAGCCTCGATCACGCCCACGGGCTGGGCGGTGCTCCGGTCTTCGGCAGCCTCGTGTGGGCGGCGCCGGCGCCGGTGAGCGAGGAGCTGCTGCTGCGCTGCCGCGACGACCGCCAGGGTCTGGTGGGGGAGATGGCCTGCGGCCGCCTCGATCAGGGCCTGGTGGCCCGCTACCGGGGCCCTTCCACCCAGGCGGCCCGCTACTGGTTCACGCGCCTCTGGGCGCGCATTCGCGCCGAACGGGGGCTGGCGCCGCCCCAGCTGCCGCGGGTGTGGCCGTTCCAGGAGTCGCCGTTCGGCTGAGCCGGCGGTGTCAGGGCGCTGTGGGGCTGGGCGCTGGCCTTGCGGTGCTGGGCTGGGGCTCTGCGGCGCCGGTTTCCAGCTCCAGGCCGGCGCGGCTGAGGTTCCAGCGGTGGATGGACACCGCCAGGGCAGTGCGGGCCAGCTGCAGATCCCGCTGGGTGATCATCACCTCCAGGATCGGGCTGATGCCGGCGCGATAGCGCAACTCGGCATCGCGAACCGCCAGCTCACCGGCACGGGCGGCGGCGGCGGCAGCGGTGATCTGAGCGGCGGTGGCGCGGTGGGTCTGCCACCAGGTTTCCACGTTCTGAATGATTGCCTGCTCGGCGCTGGCGATGGCGATCTGCTGCTGCTCCACCTGCCGTTGCGCCACGGCGGTGGCGGCCCGGGCGCTGCCGCCGTCGAACAGGGGCTGGCGCAGGCTGATCAGGGCGCCCCAGTCGTAGAAGCTGCCCGACTGGCTGGCGCCGGCGCTCTGTTGCGGCAAGGCGGCGCTGGGGCCCGAGGAAAGCCCCACGGTGGTGCTGGTCGACAGCACCGGCAGGTTGATCCGGTTGGCATTGATGCCGCCCCCGAGCAACAGCCCCACCGACGGCAGCCGCGCCGCCCTGGCCAGCTGCACCTGGGCCAGCTGGGCCTGGCGCTGCTGCTCCAGCGCGGCGAGGCTGGGGCGATCCAGCAGTGAGCGGCGGATCGTGCTGGGCAGGTCCTGTCCCCAGGCCGGTCCGGGTTGCAGGCGATCTGTGGCGGCCACGGCTTGATCCGCGGGTAGGGCAAGCAGCCGCGCCAGCCCGCTGCGGCTGATTTCCACCTGGGCTTCGGCCTCTGCCAGGCCGCGCCGATCGTTCTCGAGCAAGGCCTCGGCCTGGGCGCTGTCGCTGCGGCTGGCCAGGCCGCGGGCCCGGATGGCGTTCACGTCCCGGCGCAGCCGCGTGGACACATCCAGCGACCGCTGCCACACCGGGATCAATGCATCGGCGAGCTGCAGATTGAGGTAGGCGGTGGTGATGGCGAAGCGACTGATCCGCTGCTGCTCCATTTGCTGCGACCGTGCGGCCGCCAGGTTGGCCCTGGCGGCATCCCTGAGCGGGCCACGGCGAAAATCGATCAGCGGATAACTGAGCGCCAGACCGAGATTGCCGAAGGCGTTCTGCACCACCGCATACCCCTGGCTGCCCAGGTTGAGGTTGAGGTCGCCGATGGTGGAGACATTGCTGATGAAGTTGATGTCGGTGCCCACCTGGGCGTAGGTGCCCAGGCCCAGCAGATCCAGCTTCGGCAGGAAGGCGCTGCTGGCCAGTGCCACGAGTGAGCTGCTCTGCTCGATGGCCACCGCGGCGCTCTGCAGCGGCAGCGAACGCTCCAGCCCCAGGGCCAGCGCCTGCTCGAGGCTGAGGCGCAGCACGGCCGGAGGCGGGCCTGGTGTGGCCGCTGTGGCTGGCATGGCTACGGTGGCCGTCAGCAGCGGCCAGGCGATGGCCCACCAGGCGATCTGGCCTCGGCAGCTGCGGCCAACCAATCGACACCACCGGACGTGGCGCGTACCCTACGTGCTCCTTTCGGTGGTGCCCTTCGGGCCTGTGGCGAATGCCCGAAGCGCCGGCCAGCAGCACCACGGCGCCAGCGCCGCTGTTGCCCCGACTGCTGCCGATCGCGGCCGTGAGTGCCCTGGCGCTGACCTGGGCCTTCGCCCCCGGGGTGCCTGTGCTGGTGCATGGCGGCGCCCTGCTGATGGAGCCGGACAGCCGCGCCGGCGTCTATGCCCGCTCCGCCGGCCAGATTCAGCGCCTGGCGGCGGCGGTGGGGGCGCCGTTGCGTCAGGGCCAGCTGCTGGCCACGATCAACCGGGTTGATCAGGCGGCACCGGGGGGCGGCTGGGTGGCGGCCAACCCTGAGGCGATCCGGCGCCAGAACCAGGCGATCGATCTCCAGCAGCAGGCGATGCGCAGCCAGATCGACACCCTGCGCACAAGCAATCAGCCGATCGGCCAACAGCTCGCCGCCCTCGAATCGCTGCGGCGCGACGAGGTGATTCCGCGCTACAGCCCGCTCTGGGTGGGAGCTCAGGACCTCTACCTGCGCAACCGGAGCCAGATCCGTGCCCTGGAAGGTCAGATCGCCCAGCTGGAGGCCGGCCGCGCCGAACTGCAGGCCCAGCTGGTCAGCCAGCAGGTGTTCTCCCCCCGCGCCGGCACGCTGTTGTCGCTGCTGGTGGCCCCGGGGCAGGCGGTGGTTCCGGGCCAGCGGATCGCGGTTGTCGGAGCCCCTCCGCAGGCGGTGTCACGCCACCGCACCGCCATCACCCTGTTCACCGAGGCCGACGCCAGCCGCCTGCGGCCCGGAGCCCGGGTCCAGGTGGAACCCCAGCTTCAGAGCCGTGACCGCTACGGCGGCACCGCGCAGCGTTACGGCGCGCTGACGGGCCGCATCCGTTCGTTGTCACCGATCTCCCTGGATGCCGAAGCGCTCACCCATGTGCTGGGCGACAGCGATCTGGCGGCCAGCATGGCGGCCCGGAGCCGCCAGGAGGCCTTCGGGGAAGGCGGCGATCCGCTCGCCACCCTGGGCAACAAGGTCACCGCGCCGGTGATGCTGGTGCTGGTGGATCTGGAGCCGGCCGCCACCCCCAGCGGCCTGCGCTGGAGCGGTGGCAACGGCCCCGATCTTGAGCTTGAGAACGGCACGCCGGCCCTGGCCCGGGTCGAGCTGGAGCGGCGTCCGCTGGTCAGCTTCGTGCTGCCGTTTCTGCGCTGGCTGGGGGGGACCGAGCGATGAGCAACCCCCGCGCTGAGGCCGTCGCCGCCCGCGCCCGCCGCCGCCCGTTGCGGCAGTCGCTGGTCCCCTGGCTGGCGCCCTGGGCGTCCCCGGCCCCTTGGCTGGCCCTGCTGTTGCTGGCGCTGGCGGCCGCCAGCAGCCCGCCCCGGCTGTGGTTCTGGGTGGCTCTGCTGGGGGTGGTGCTGCTGGTGGGTTGGATCCAGGCCCTCGGCGGCCGGCCTCGGTGACAGGCGCCGCAGCCCCGCTGCCCTCGCGGGGCCTGCGTGCCGCCCTGGTGATCGCCCAGGCCAGCGGCTTCACCGCGGCGCTGGCGGCCGGCCTGGGCCTCGACAGCAGCGCGGCCGCCTACGGGGTGATCGTGGCGGCGCTGGTGGTGCGCCCGGATTTCAGCCGCTGGCCCCTGCCCGTGTACCCGGTGCTGGTGGGGCTGAGCGGCCTTTCGATGGCGATCGGGCTGCTGATCGGTGAGGCCTTCGCCGGAGCGCCGGAGGTGTTCGTGTTCGGCCTGGTGGCCGCGCTCATGCAGGTCCTGATGCTGCTGCTGCCCGGCGCGTTGCGGCCGCTCGGCAACGTGCTCGCCATCACCGGTGTGCTGCCGCTGCTGAACGCCACCAGCAGCTGGCTGAGCCTGGGCAACGAACTGGCCGCCATCGCGCTCGGGCTCGTGGTCGGCAGTGTCGTGCAGGTGGTGTGGAGTCCGGCGGGGCACCAGGCGCCAGCGGAGGAGCCTGAGCCGGCTGCCGCCGACCCGCCGCTGGCCGCGCGCCTGGCGGCGGGTCTGGCCTCGCCGTTCTTCTGGCGCAAGCTGGTGGTGGCCGTACTGGCGTTGCCGATCGGCGAAGGCCTCGGCGCCGTCGCCCCCAAGTACCTCTATTTCGGCGTGGTGCTGCTGCTCAACGACAGCCTCGGCGCCACCCTGGCCCGGGTGCGCGATCGCATGGTGGGAGTCAGCCTCGGTGTGCTGATGCCGCTGCTGGTGTTTGACAGCTTTGGCCTCAGCCCGCTCAGCACCGCCGTGGTCATGGGCGGAACCGCGGCGCTGGTGGTGGCGCTGCAGGGCGAGGCGTACCTGCGCACCGCGCTGATCTCCAGCGGGGTGGCCTTTGTCGGTTACGGACCGCTGGTGGCCTGGTACATCCCCCACCGCTGGCTGGATTACCTGCTGGGCTCCGCTTTGGCCGTGGCGGCGGGCCTGCTGTTCCGGCCCACCTCCGCACTGCAGCAATACCGTGCCCTGCTGCGCCGGAGCCCGGTTGCGCAGGACGCTGCCCGGCGGCTGTATCCGGCGGCGCTGGAGGAGGCCCGCTGGACGGGGCAGGTGCCTCCCGCCTTGCCGGCTGTGCCGGGGCCGCTTGCGCAGGCAACAACGGTGGGGCCATGACCGACGCCGCTGCTGGCGCAGCGAACGTTCCTGCTGAACCTGCTCCAGCCCCGCGCCGCTGCAAGAGTGTGGCCGGCAATCGCGTCCCCCATGCATCTCACCCCCCAGGAGAAGGACAAGCTCCTGATCGTCACCGCGGCCCTGCTGGCGGAACGGCGCCTGGGTCGCGGTCTCAAGCTCAACCACCCCGAAGCCGTGGCCTGGCTCAGCTTTCAGGTGCTGGAAGGCGCCCGCGATGGCAAGAGCGTGGCCGCGCTGATGGAGGAGGGCAGCACCTGGCTCCGGCGTGACCAGGTGATGGAGGGCGTTCCCGAACTCATCCCCGAGGTGCAGATGGAGGCCACCTTCCCCGACGGCACCAAGCTCGTCACCCTCCACGACCCGATCCGCTGATCCCCCCTGATCGCTCCGCCTGCATGTCTCCTCTGATCCCTGGCGAACTGCTGCCGGAGCCCGGCAGCCACGAACTCAACGCCGGCCGGCCCGTCACCACGCTCAATGTGGCCAACCGCGGCGACCGCCCGGTGCAGGTGGGCTCCCACTTCCATTTCTATGAAGCCAACGACGCGCTGGTGTTCGACCGCGACAGTGCCCGCGGCCAGCGGCTCGACATCCCGGCCGGCACGGCGATCCGCTTCGAGCCCGGTGATCAGCGGGAGGTGCAGCTGATCCCCCTGGCCGGCGCGCGCCGGGTCTTCGGCTTCAACGGCCTTGTCAACGGCCCGCTCGACTGAAGCGGCGCCACCAGCGCGCGCTGCCCTTGCCCTGCGACGGCCACCCCAGCCACCCCCCACCGTCCTCCTCGACTTTCCTCAGCCATGCCCTATCGGATGGATCGGCGGGCCTACGCCGAAACCTATGGCCCCACCACCGGCGACCGGCTGCGGCTGGCCGACACCGAGCTGTTCCTCGAGGTGGAGAAGGATTTCACCACCTACGGGGAAGAGGTGAAGTTCGGCGGCGGCAAGGTGATCCGCGACGGCATGGGTCAGGCCCAGACCCCCCGCTCCGGGGGGGCCGTGGACACCGTGATCACCAATGCTCTGATCCTCGACTGGTGGGGGATCGTCAAGGCCGATGTGGGCCTGCGCGACGGCCGCATCTGCGCGATCGGCAAGGCGGGCAACCCCGACATCACCGATGGGGTGACGATCGTCATCGGTCCCGGCACCGAGGCGATCGCCGGCGAGGGCCACATCCTCACCGCCGGCGGCATCGACACCCACATTCATTTCATCTGTCCGCAGCAGGTGGAAACCGCCCTGGCCAGCGGGGTCACCACCCTGCTCGGTGGCGGCACCGGCCCGGCCACGGGCTCCAACGCCACCACCTGCACCCCCGGCGCCTTCCACATGGCCCGCATGCTGCAGGCGGCTGAAGGGCTGCCGGTGAACCTGGGCTTCTTCGGCAAGGGCAACGCCAGCACCCCCGAGGCGCTCGAGGAGCAGATCCGTGCCGGTGCCGTCACCCTCAAGCTCCACGAAGACTGGGGCACCACCCCCGCGGCCATCGACTGCTGCCTGTCCGTGGCGGATCGCTTCGACATCCAGGTGGCGATCCACTCCGACACCCTCAACGAAGCAGGGTTCGTGGAGGACACGATCCGCGCCATCGGCGGCCGCACCATCCACACGTTCCACACCGAAGGCGCTGGCGGCGGCCACGCGCCGGACATCATCCGCATCTGCGGCGAAGCCAACGTGCTGCCCAGCTCCACCAATCCCACGCGCCCCTACACGCGCAACACCCTGGAGGAGCACCTCGACATGCTGATGGTGTGCCACCACCTCGATCCCTCGATCCCGGAGGATGTGGCCTTCGCCGAATCGCGCATCCGCCGCGAAACGATCGCCGCCGAAGACATCCTCCACGACATCGGCGCCTTCTCGCTGATCGCCAGCGATTCCCAGGCCATGGGCCGGGTCGGCGAGGTGATCACGCGCACCTTCCAGACCGCCCACAAGATGAAGGTGCAGCGGGGAGCCCTGCCGGGCGACTCGGAGCGCAACGACAACACCCGCCTCAAGCGCTACATCGCCAAGGTCACGATCAACCCGGCGATCGTGCACGGCCTTGACAGCCAGATCGGTTCGGTGGAGGTGGGCAAGCTGGCGGATCTGGTGCTCTGGAAGCCGGGTTTCTTCGGGGTCAAGCCGGAGATGGTGATCAAGGGCGGCTCGATCGTCTGGGCCCAGATGGGCGATGCCAACGCCTCGATCCCCACCCCCGGCCCGGTGCATGGCCGCCCGATGTTCGCCGCCTTCGGCAAGGCCCTGGCCCCCAGCTGCCTCACCTTCCTCTCCCAGGCCGCCCTCGAGGACGACCTGCCCAGAAAGCTGGGACTCGCGCGGCCCTGCGTGCCGGTGGTGAACACCCGCGGCATCGGCAAGGCCGAGATGCGCAACAACACGGCCCTGCCGAAGGTGGAGGTGGATCCCCAGACCTATGAGGTGTTCGCCGATGGGGAACTGCTCACCTGTGAGCCCGCCGACGTGCTGCCGATGGCGCAGCGTTATTTCCTGCTCTGAGGGTCGGATTCACCGCCAGGGCCGATCAGGCCGGGCCGGAGCCTAGGCCGGCCGGGCCTGATCGGTAGCAACCATGACGGGTCGGCCCCGCGCCGCTGTTCATGATTGAGCCCGATGCGGCTGCCCATGTTCACCGACTACAAGCCCGCAAAGGGCTACGACGAATACTTCAGCGCCTCGTCCCAGCCCCGCGCCGCCCTGCGGCCCCTGCTCTCGTCCCTGGGCCAGCTGGGCATTGAAGAGATCAACCGCAACCACGCGGCCGCCGGCATGCTGCTCAAGCGCCTCGGGGCCACCTTTCGCCTCAATGGCTCCGGTGAGCAGGGCGGCGAGCGGATCCTGCCCTTCGACCCCCTGCCGCGGCTGATCCGCGCGGGCGAATGGCAGCGCCTGGAGAAGGGCCTGATTCAGCGTCTTGAAGCGATCGACTGCTTCCTCGCCGACGTTTACAGCGACCAGAAGATCCTCAACGACGGCGTCATCCCCCGCGCCGACGTAATCAGCTCCCACGGCTGGCGCCCGCAGATGGCGGGGTTCAAGCCGCCGCTGGGTCGCTGGTGCCACGTTTCCGGCCTCGATCTGATCCGTGACGGCAAGGGCACCTGGCGCGTGCTGGAAGACAACCTGCGCTGCCCCTCGGGCGTGGCCTACTTCCTGGAAAACCGCCGCGTGATGAAGCGGATGTTCCCCAGCCTGTTCTCCGGGCCCACGGTGCAGCCGATCGACGATTACCCCTCCCATCTGCTCCAGACCCTGCGGGAACTGGCCCCCTGGACCGACACTCCCTCGGTGGTGCTGCTCACCCCGGGCGTGTTCAACAGCGCCTATTTCGAGCACAGCTACCTGGCCCAGCAGATGGGCATCCAGCTGGTGGAGGGCCGCGATCTGGTCTGCGAGGGCAACCGGGTGTGGATGCGCAGCACCGCCGGGCTCGAGCCGGTGGATGTGATCTACCGCCGCATCGACGACGACTTCCTCGATCCGGCCGTGTTCCGCAGCGATTCGATGCTGGGCGTGCGTGGGCTGATGGAGGCCTATGCCGCCGGCCGGGTGGCGATCGCCAACGCGCCGGGCACCGGCGTCGCCGACGACAAGCTGATCTACGCCTACGTGCCGGACATGATCCGCTACTACCTGGCGGAGGAGCCGATCATCGAGAACGTTCCCACCTACATCTGCGCCCGGCCCGAGGACCAGGCCTACGTGCTGGCCCACCTCAAGGACCTGGTGGTGAAAGCGGTGGGAGAAGCCGGGGGCTACGGCATGCTGATCGGCCCGCACGCCGAGCCGGCCGAGATCCTCTCCTTCGCCGACAAGATCAAGGCCGATCCCCGCAACTTCATCGCCCAGCCCACCCTGGAGCTCTCCACCGTGCCCTCGCTCAGCGAAGGTGAGCTCTACCCCTGTCACGTCGATCTGCGGCCCTACGTGCTGCGGGGCAAGGGGGCCTGGGTGAGCCCGGGCGGCCTCACCCGGGTGGCGCTGCGCCGCGGCTCGCTGGTGGTCAACTCGTCGCAGGGCGGAGGATGCAAGGACACCTGGATCGTGGATGAGACCTCATGCTGAGCCGCGTCGCCGATTCCCTCTACTGGATCAACCGGTACGTCGAGCGGGCCGAGAACATCTCCCGCTTCCTTGAAGTGAGCGAGGCGATGGCGCTCGACTGCCCGCCGGGCAGCGCCGAACCCTGGCTGCCGTTGATCGATGCCAGCGGCGACCGCGAGCTGTTCGACCGCCTCTACCCCGATGGTGGCCCCACCGATGTGGTGCGCTTCCTGGTGCGCGAGCCGGACAACCCGAGCAGCATCGTCAACTGCATCGCCACCGCCCGCGAGAACGCCCGCCAGATCCGCGAGGTGATCACCACGGAGATGTGGGAGCAGATCAACGACCTCTACCTCACACTCAAGGAAAGCGACCATTTCTGGCGCCTGCCGGCCCAGGAGCAACTGCACGAGGTGCGCCGGGCCTGCCAGCTGTTCTATGGCGTCACCGATGCCACGCTCAGCCGCGATCTCTCCTGGCAGTTCAGCAAGCTGGGGCGCCTGGTGGAGCGCGCCGACAAGACCAGCCGCATCCTTGATGTGAAGTACTTCCTGCTGCTGCCGAGCCCGGAGGAGGTGGGCGGCGTGCTCGATGAGCTGCAGTGGATCTCCCTGCTGCGCTCGGCCGGGGCCTATCAGATGTTCCGCCAGTCGCAGCAGCGGGCGATCGAGCCCAAGGCGGTGGCGGCCTTCCTGCTGCTTGATCCGATCTTCCCCCGCTCGGTGCGGTATTGCCTCGAAGGCCTCAGCAAGTCGCTGCGGGTGATCCGCGGCAACCCCGTGCCCGGCCCGCCCGACGACCTGGAATGCCTCTCCGGTCTGATGCTGGCCAACTGGAGCTACGTGCGCATCGACGAGCTGATCGGGCGTGGCCTGCATGAAGCGATCGACCAGTTCCAGAGTGATCTCAACCACCTGCATGGTCTGATCAGCGACCGCTACTTCGACACCGTCATCCACGCCACTCAATCCCCGGCCTGCGTGCAGTCGGGCTCTGGCGAGACTCAGTCGATGGCCTCCTCCAGCGCCTCGGCTGTGCCCCCGCCACCCCTGCCCACCGCCTCCTCCCCGGCATGCGCGCCCGCGTAACCCATACCCTTTCGTATCGCTACAGCGCGCCGGTCCAGCTGGGTCCCCATCGCCTCTGCCTGCGGCCCCGGGCCCACGGGTTCCAGCGTCTGGTGAGTTTCGAGCTGTTCTTCTCGCCCGATCCCCACCGGCTGCATCTGCTGGTGGCCGCCAGCGGTGATGACGTGCTGCGGGCTCGCTTCGCCGGCAGCACCGACAGCTTCGAGATCCGCGCCACCAGTGAGGTGGACACCCAGATGCCGCCCTTGCTGCAGGCCTGCCTGGAGGAGAACGAGCCCATGCTGCCCTATCCGGTGGGCCTGCTGAACAGCGACCTCAAGGGCTCCCTCGATGGCTGGCTGCCCAATGGCCAGCACGAGCCGGCGGCGGTGGAGCTGGCCCAGGAGGCCTTGATGGGCAGCGACCAGCGGGCGCTGATGTTCCTGCAGCAGCTGGTGGAGATGATCCAGGACCGGGTCAAGTACACCCAGCGGCATGTCGGGCCGGCCTGGCCCGCCGGCCGCACGCTCAAGGAGCGGGTGGGCTCCTGCCGTGATCTGGCCGTGCTGATGATCGAGGCCTGTCGCTGCGTGGGCCTGCCCGCCCGTTTTGTTAGCGGCTATCACCTGGTGGAGCCCAGGCCGCAGCGCTACGACCTGCATGCCTGGGCGGAGGTGTATCTGCCCGGTGCCGGTTGGCGGGGCTTCGATCCCAGCGGCCAGGGGGCCATCGACGACCGCTACATCCCCCTGGCCACCTCCTCCAAGTCCGGCCTTACCGCGGCGGTGTCGGGAAGCTTCTCCGGACCGCCCGGCGTAAAAAGCGAACTCAGTTGGGCGATCACCGCCGATGTGCTGAGCACGGAGCACACCCTGCCGAACCTGCTCCAGCTCTGACCTGGTGCCGCTTCCGGCCGCATCGGCGGGCTGGCCGCCCAGGCGCGGCAAACGGGAAATGAACCTGAATTGGTAACCGTTGGCGCAGCATCAGGGCCACAGTCCGCAGCATGAAGGTCCGATTGCTGATAAGCACCCCATGGCCGCCACCACAGCACCCCCCGCCGACCGCGACTACTTCTCTTCTGCGGATGGTCGGGCGCTGGCGGAGGGCATCCGCCGCCACCTGTTCTCCAGCCTGGCCAAGTCGCCATCGTTGGCCACCCGCCACGACTACTACCGCGCCCTGGCGCTGGCGGTGCGTGACCAGCTGCTGCACAACTGGGTCGACACCGCCGAGGCCTACACCCAGGAAGGGGTGCGTACCGTCAGCTACCTCTCCGCCGAGTATCTGCTTGGCCCACACCTCGACAACAACCTGGTGAACCTGGGGTTGCGCGAGGCGGCCAAGGACGCCTGCGACGAACTTGGTGTCGACCTTGAGGAGCTGATCGCCGAGGAGCCCGAACCGGGCCTGGGCAACGGCGGCCTCGGCCGCCTGGCGGCCTGCTTCCAGGAATCGTTGGCCAGCCTGGAGCTGCCTGCGATCGGTTACGGCATCCGCTACGAGTTCGGCATTTTCCGCCAGCAGATCAGCAACGGCTGGCAGGTGGAGAGCACCGATCCCTGGCTGGCGCAGAGCAACCCCTGGGAGGTGATTCGCCCCGAGTGGACCTACCCGGTGCAGATCGGCCAGCACGTGGTGCTGGGCGTCGCCTACGACACGCCGATCCTTGGCTATGGCGTCAAGACCACCAACACGCTGCGGCTGTGGTCGGCGCAGGCCCCAGAGGCCTTCGATTTCGCCTCCTTCAACGCCGGTGACTACACCCGCGCGGTGCTGCAGAAGGTGGAGTCGGAAACGCTCTCCAAGGTGCTGTATCCCAACGACGAGCTTGAACAGGGCAAGCGCCTGCGGCTCAGCCAGCAGATCTTCTTCGTGAGCTGCTCCCTGCAGGACATGTTCCGCATCCTCAAGGGGCAGGGCCTGCCGGTCACCGAGTTCCACCACAAGTTCGCGGTGCAGCTCAACGACACCCACCCGGCCATCGCCGTGGCCGAGCTGATGCGGCTGCTGATCGATGAGCACGGCGCCGACTGGGACACCGCCTGGTCGATCACCACCGCCAGCGTGAACTACACGAACCACACGCTGCTGCCTGAAGCGCTCGAGACCTGGGGGCTGGAGCTGTTCGCCCAGCTGCTGCCTCGCCAGCTCGAGATCATCTACGAGATCAACGCCCGCTTCCTGCGCATGGTGCGGATCCGCTACCCAGGCCAGCCCGAGCTGCTGGAGCGGCTGTCGCTGATCCAGGAGGGGCCCCAGCGCAAGGTGAGGATGGCGAACCTGGCGGTGGTGGGCAGCCAGAAGGTGAACGGGGTGGCGGAGCTGCACAGCAACCTGGTGCAGCAGCAGCTGTTCCCCGAGTTCGCCGATCTCTGGCCCGATCGCTTCACCAACGTCACCAACGGCGTTACGCCCCGCCGCTGGATCGCGGTGGCCAATCCGTTCCTCTCCGGCCTGCTCGACGAGACGATCGGCCGCGGCTGGCGGCGGGATCTGGCCGAGCTCAAGGGCCTCGAGGTCCATGCCGACGACGGTGCCTTCCTGGAGCGCTGGCGCAGCGTGCGCGACCAGGCCAAGCAGCGGCTGGCCGCCACCATCCACCACGACCTCGGCGTGCTGGTGGACCCCTCGTCGCTGTTCGACGTCCAGGTGAAGCGGATCCACGAGTACAAGCGCCAGCACCTGGCCGCGCTGCAGATCGTGGAGCGCTACCTGCGGCTGCGCAACGGCGAGGACCTGCCGCCCCGCACCTTCATCTTCGGGGGCAAGGCGGCGCCGGGGTATCACATGGCCAAGCTGATCATCCGGCTGATCGGCGGCATCGCCGAGATCGTGAACATGGACCCGGCCATGGACGGCCGCATGCGGGTGGTCTTCCTGCCCAACTTCAGTGTCAGCCTCGGCCAGAAGGTCTATCCCGCTGTGGACCTCTCCGAGCAGATCTCCACCGCCGGCAAGGAGGCCTCCGGCACCGGCAACATGAAGATGGCGCTCAACGGCGCCGTCACGATCGGCACCCTCGATGGCGCCAACGTGGAAATCCGCGAGCTGGTGGGCCACGAGAACTTCTTCCTGTTCGGCCACACCGCTGAGCAGATCGAATCGCTCAACCGCAACGGCTACCACCCGATGCCCTGGCTGGAGAACGATCCGATCGCCCGCGAAGCGATCGAGCTGATCGGCTCGGGCCACTTCAGCGAAGGCGACCGCGACCTCTTCCACCCGCTGCTGGCCAACCTCTGCGGCAGCGATCCGTTCCGGGTGATGGCCGACATGGGCGACTACCGCCGCGCCCATAACGCCGTCGATCAGGCCTGGCAGAACGCCGCCAGCTGGAGCCGCATGTCGGTGCTGAACACAGCCCGCTGCGGCTTCTTCTCTTCCGACCGCTCGATCGCCGAGTACGCCGAACGCATCTGGAAGGTGGCGCCGGTGCCGATCAATGCCTGCACCGTGATTCCTGCCAGCCTGCGGACTACCCCTCACTGACCATGCCCGTCACCCCCGCGTCTGCGCCCGCCGACTCCCTGCAACGGCCCGCGCCCCCTCCCCTGACTTCCACTCCCGGCTGGATGGCGGACACGGCCGTTGAAGCGGAGCACCGGCTGCAGGCCGCGGGCATCCACCTCACCCTGGGCGGTGAACCCACCTACGTGCCGCTCAAGCCCGAGGGGGCTGAATGGTCGGTCACCGCCGATGGGCCCACCAAGCTGGTCTACGCCCATGGGCTGGCGGCGGAGATTCAGCGCCGCAGCTGGCCCGGCAGCACCTTGATGTACTGCCCGGGCAAGCGCTACGACGGCGAGGTGAACCCGCGCTGGGCGCTGCGGTTGATCACCGGCCTCGATGGCCTGCCCCTGGTGCGCTGGCCCCAGGACGCTGCGGCGGGGCGTCCACCGGAGTTCGGTGCGCCCTTCTGCCTGCCTCCTCTGCCGCGCAAACGCGCCAAGGCCTTTCTGGAGGCCGTCGGCTCGGCCCTGGGCTGCAGCTTCAAGCCGCTCAAGCTCAAGGATCCCCTCGCCCCCGACAACCGCGTCTGGGCGGTGCCGCTCTGCCACCACGCCGAGGCCAGCGAAGAGGGCGACCCTGCGGGTTGGCAGGCGGCCGAGTGGAGCCTCGACAAACGGCTCTGCCGCCTGCTGCCGGCCCCCGGTCCGGCCGGGCTGCGCCTGCCGCTTGTGCATTTCCCCGAGGGGGTGCTGCGTCAGGTGCTGACGCTGGAGATCCGCGATGACAGCTGGAACCTGTTTCTGCCGCCGCTGGCGCGCGAGCCCCTGCTCGAGCTGCTGACGGTGATCGCCGCCGCCAGCGCGGGCTGGAGCCAGCCCGAACTCAGCGGCATGCTGCCTGTCGATGTGGACGGCCAGTGGCAGGTGCTGGGCCTCACCGCCGACCCCGGCGTGCTGGAGGTCAACCTGCCGGTGTGCCACGGCTGGGCCGACTACACCGGCTGGATGCAGACCCTGGCCGAGGCGGGCGTGGCGGTGGGCCTCTGCAGCTCGAAGGGTGAGGGCCTGGAGCAGCAGGGCACCGGCGGCGGCAACCACCTGCTCTGGGGCGGCGCCAGCCTTGAGGCCAACCCGTTCTTCAGCCGGCCAGCCTGGCTGGTGGCGATCCTGCGCTTCTGGCAGCACCATCCCAGCCTCTCCTATCTGTTCAGCAACAGCTCGGTGGGCCCGTCCTCCCAGGCGCCGCGGCTCGATGAGGGCAGTGCCAGCCCGCTCGATCTCCGACTGGCCCACAGCGCGCTGGAGCAGTTGCCCGAGGGCGATCAGCGGGTGCTGATCAGTGAAACCCTGCGTCACCTCCATGCCGACCGCAGCGGCAACACCCACCGCAGCGAAATCAGCTTCGACAAGTTCTGGAACCCCGCCTGGCCCAGCGGCTGCCAGGGCCTGATCGAATTCCGGGCGATCGAGGCCCTGCCCAGGGCGGAGTCGGCCGCGGCGATCGCGCTGCTCTGGAGCGCGCTGGCGGCGCACCTGCTGGATCCGATCCACCGCCCCACCGAGCTGATCACCTTCAACGAGCGCCTCCACGATGAGGCGCTACTGCCCCATGCGCTCTGGAGCGATCTGCAGGAGGTACTTCAGCAGCTGGATGCCGACGGTCTCGACATGCAGCCCGAGCCCTACCGGCAGATCTGGAACTGGCGCTTCCCGTTGCTGCTCTCCTGGGAGCAGCAGGGCGCCCGGCTGGAGATCCGCCGTGCCCTGGAGCCCTGGCCGCTGCTGTGCGACACCCCGGCGGAGGGCGGCACCACCAGCCGCTTCGTCGACAGCTCCCTGCAGCGCCTGGAACTGCGGGCGAACGAGGCGTTCCTCGCCGCCTACCGGCTGCGCCTCTGCGGCCGCGACCTGCCGCTCGCGGACGGCTGGCTGGGGATCCGCTACCGCCACAGCAGCCTGTTCCCTTCCCTGCATCCCTGCATCCCGAACCAGTTGCCCCTGCAGCTGGAGATCCTCGCGGCAGGCAGCGGGGAGCGGCTGGTCTGCTTCCGCCGCGATGGTGAGCCCCATCACTTCGTGCCCGATCCTGAGCCCCTCGAGCCGCTGGCGGCGCCGGCCTGGCCGTTGCCGGAGCCCGGCCTGCGCACGATCGACCTCCGCCTGGGTTGAAGCGCCCCCGAGGGGCGAGGCGGCTGGCCACCGCTACCGATCAGTAGTGTCCGAAAGCACACCCAGCCTTCGCAATGGCCGCGCTTCTGATCACCGGTGGGGCAGGCTTCATCGGCAGTCACCTCTCTGTGCTGCTGCTGCAGCTGGGCCATCGCCTGGTGGTGCTCGACGACTTCTCCAACAGCTCCCCGGAAGCCCTGCGCCGGGTCGAGGAACTGGCGGGGGCGCCGCTGCATCTCATTCAGGGCGACATCCGTGATCCGGCCGCCCTGGAACGGGCGTTCGCCGCCGCAGCGATCGAGGCCGTGATCCATCTGGCGGGTTGCAAGGCGGTGGGGGAGTCGGTAGCCGACCCGCTGCGCTACTGGGATGTGAACGTGGGCGGCAGCGTGCGGTTGCTGGCGGCCATGCGCCAGGCCGGTTGCCGCACGATCGTCTTCAGCAGCAGCGCCACGCTCTATGGCTTCACCAGCGTGGTGCCGATCCCCGAATCCGCGCCGGTGGCACCGGTGAACCCTTACGGCGAAACCAAGGCCGCGGTGGAGCGCCTGCTGGCCGATGTGGCGGCCAGCGAACCCGGCTGGCGGGTGGCCCTCCTGCGCTACTTCAACCCCTGTGGCGCCCATCCAAGCGGCCGCATCGGCGAAGACCCGGGCGGCCTGCCCAACAACCTCTTCCCCTTCGTGAGCCAGGTGGCGATCGGCCGGCGGCCTTTCCTGCGCGTCTTCGGCGGTGACTGGCCCACGGCCGATGGCACCGGCGTGCGCGATTACATCCACGTCATGGACCTAGCCGACGGCCATCGCGCGGCCCTTGAGGTGCTGCTTGCAGAAGCTCCCCAGCGCCTTACCCTCAACCTCGGCAGCGGCGCTGGGCATTCGGTGCTGGAGGTGGTGCGCGCCTATGAGCGGGCCAGCGGACGGCCGATCGCCTACCGCATCGAAGAGCGTCGGCCTGGGGATGTGGCGGTGTCGGTGGCGGATCCCGCCCTGGCGGCCGAGCGGCTGGGCTGGCGCACCGAGCGTGGCCTGGACGTTATCTGCCGGGACGGCTGGGCCTGGCAGTCGGCCAATCCGGCGGGGTATGGCCCCGGTTAAGCGTCAGCTGGCCGCCTGGGTGATGCCGCGGTGGGGGGCGTCGGTGCGGCCGTAGACGTCATCGAAGCGCACGATGTCGTCTTCGCCGAGATAAGGGCCGCTCTGCACCTCGATCATCTCCACGGCGATCTTGCCGGGGTTCGACAGCCGGTGCTTCGAGCCGAGCGGGATGTAGGTGCTCTGGTTCTCGCCCACCATCTCCTGGAGGCCGTCTTTCTCCACCACGGCGGTGCCCTTCACCACCACCCAGTGCTCGGCGCGGTGGTGGTGCATCTGCAGCGACAGCGAAGCGCCCGGTTTCACCAGGATCTTCTTCACTTGCCAGCGCTCTCCCTCCACAACGCCGTCGTAGTGGCCCCATGGGCGGTAGATGCGGCGATGGGCCTTGCCTTCCGAGGCGCCCGCCGCTTCCAGCTGGTTGACGATCATCTTGACGTCCTGGGCCCGGTCGCGGTGGGCCACCAGCACCGCATCGTCGGTTTCGACCACCACCAGATCATCGACGCCGAGGCCCACCACCAGCCGGTGCTCGCTGCGCAGATAGCAGTTGCGCGACCCCTCGCTGATCACCCGGCCGCGCAGCACGTTGCCCGAGGCATCCCGCTCGCCGGTGTCCCACAGGGCGCTCCAGCTACCCACATCGCTCCAGCCCGCCTCCAGCGGCAGCACCGAACCGAGCGCCGTGCGCTCCATCACGGCCACGTCGATGGCCAGGCTGGGGCAGCTGGCAAAGGATTCCTGCTCCAGGCGCAGGAAATCCAGGTCGGCGGAATCCTGCTCCAGGGCGGCGCGGCAGGCGCTCACCAGCTCGGGGGTGAGCCGCTCCAGCTCGGCCAGGATGGCGCTGGCCTTGAACAGGAACATGCCGCTGTTCCAGGTGAAGCGGCCCGAGGCGAAGAACTGCTCGGCGGTGGCCCGGTCGGGCTTCTCCACGAAGCGGGCGATCGGCACCGGCTCCAGGGGGCCGGCGGCGGCACCGTTTGTGGGCACAGCGGCGAAGGGCAGGGCCGCCTCGATGTAGCCGTAGCCGGTTTCAGGCGCGGTGGGCACGATGCCGAAGGTCACCAGGCGGCCGGCCGCGGCGGCGGGACGACCCGCCGTGATCGCCGCGCGGAAGGCGGCGCCGTCGCGGATCACGTGATCGGCGGCCAGCACCAGCAGCAGCGGATCCTCACCGCGGGCGGTGGCCTGCAGGGCGGCCACGGCGATCGCCGGCGCGGTGTTGCGCCCCACCGGCTCCAGCAGGATCGCGGCTGGATCCACGCCGATCTGGCGCATCTGCTCGGCCACGATGAAGCGGTGGTCTTCGTTGCAGACCAGCAGGGGCGGCGACAGCTGGGGCAGGCCCTCCAGCCGTTGCTGGGTCTGCTGCAGCAGGGTGGTGTCGTCGCTGCCGGCCAGCGCCCAGTACTGCTTCGGGTAGGAGGCGCGCGAGAGCGGCCAGAGCCGCGTGCCGGTCCCTCCGCAGAGAATCACCGGCACGAGAAACGCGATCTCTGAGCTCATGGTCGGAGAAGAGACCGTGTGAGCACTCAGTTTATGGAGGGTCTCAGGGATCGAGCAAACCCGGCGGCGGTGTGATTTCCAGCCACCCTTCGCTGACCTCCACCCGCGGCACGATCGGTGTCACGAAGGGGATCAGCACCCGCCGCCCCTCGCTCAGCCTCACCTCTAGCAGGTCATTACCGGCGTGGATCAGGTCGACGACGGTGCCGATCGGCGTGCCGCCGGGCGCCAGCCGCACCTCCAGCCCCTGCAGATCGAACAGGTGAAACTCCCCCTCGGCCAGCGGCGGGCGGTCACTCGCTTCCACCAGCAGGTCGTGCTGCACGATCGCCTCCGCCGCCGAGCGGTTGCCGATCCCCTCCAGCCGCACCACGAACAGCTCCCGCCCCGGCAGCTGACGGCCGCTGAGCAGGCGCACGGGCCGGGGGGGCTCCTGCTGCTTCCGCAGCCAGCGAGGCCCCGGGCGGGTGAAGCGCTCCGGGAAATCGGTGCGCGGCAGCACGCGCAGCTCCCCTTCCAGGCCCTGGGCGGCCACGATCCGCCCCACCACCAGCCAGGGATCGGCCGCTGGGGCCTCCTGCGGCGGCGGCTCAGCCCCATCACGGCGCGGTGGTGCCCCTTTTGCCATCCCCGCTCGCCTGCATCAGCATCGATAATGGCGCCACCCCTTCAGACCACCGATGGCTGTCAGCGCGCTGCCGATCCTGCCCGGGTCCACCGTGGTGGTCCGCGACCCCCGCTCGATCTACAACGGCTACCGCGGCTTCGTGCAGCGCCTCAGCGGCAAGCAGGTGGCGGTGCTGTTCGAGGGCGGCAACTGGGACAAGCTGGTGACCCTGCCCCTCAGCAGCCTGGAGCCGGCCTGAGCTCTGCGGAGCCCTGTTCCAGCTCCAGCACCCTGAGCGCCGCGCTGGCCGCCTGCTGTTCGGCCTCGCGGCGCGAACGGCCCCAGCCTTCGCCCAGCGGTGATGCGGCGGCGTAGCTGGCCACCACCACGGCGCTGCGGAAGCGGCGCGGATCGCCATGCCCCTGGCTGCACTCTTCACAGCGGTAGGCGGGCAGACCCAGCCCCCGCGCCTGGGTCCATTCCTGCAGGGCCTGCTTCCAGTTGTGGCGGTGCGGATCGGCCAGGAGGGCCGCGATGCTCTCCGACCAGTGGGGGGAGAGCCAGCGGTGCACCGGCTCCAGGGTTCCCCAGGTTTCGTAGAGCGCGCCGATCAAGGCTTCACAGGCCTCCGCACGGATCGTGCGCCGCGCTGCGGCATCCCCAGCCGCCATGGCGCCAAGCCGCACCACCGCATCGATCCCGCAGCGATCGCCCAGGTCCGCCAGCCAGCGGTCGCTGACGATCTGGGCCCGCAGCTCCGAACGCGCGCCCACGCTCAGCTGCGGGTGTAGGCGCTGCAGGTGCTCGGAGGCGGCCAGCCGCAGCACCGCATCGCCGAGAAACTCCAGCCGCTCATGGTTGCGCGCCAGGCCGGCGGAGGTGTGGGTGAGGGCCTCATCGATCGGAGCCAGACCCGACGGGCCCGTGCTGGGCTCCTCCAGCCCCAGGCTGGCCAGGAAGGCCAGCAGCTGGCGCTGCCGGCGGGGGCTCAGCGTTGGGCCTGGGGGCGTCATCGTCAGGGGGTGAAAGCAGGACGTAAGCCGGGTTCTGTTCCGTTCCGCCGGAGCGGACCGGGGCGGTCATCTATCTGGGACCGTTGTTACCAACGGCCTCGAGCGGCACACATGAAGCGGGACGGGTGTCATGGCCAACCCTTGTCCCTCGGCCTTGCTCCCGGCCGGGGTTTACCGAGCCAGCACCTCTCGATGCTGCTGGTGCGCTCTTACCGCACCTTTGCACCCTTGCCTGTGCTCGGTGGGCGAACCCCCCTGAGCCATCGGCGGTGTGTTTCTGTGGCACTCTCCTCACGGTCACCCGCACTGGGCGTTACCCAGCAAGCCTGGCCATTCGGGAGCCCGGACTTTCCTCAACCGGGCCCGGCGCCCGGCCCGAAGACCGAAACGCTGCCCCGATTGCGACCACCTCGCCTGCTTTCATGGTCCATCATGCCCGCGTGGGCGGAGCTCATAATGGGCCGCAAGGGGCTGTAGCTCAGCCGGATAGAGCGACGGTTTCCTAAACCGTAGGTCGTGGGTTCGAGTCCCGCCAGCCCCGTGCTTCCTGAACGCAGCCGAAGCAAGGGCTCGTGTGCTGCCTGCGACCCGGGAAGCGCATGGGCGCCAGGCGTGGCCATCCGATTCCGACCGCCGCCGGTAGTCCCTGGGCGGTTCACCAGTTCTTCGGCCGCTCACCAGCGCCTGAGCGGTTCAGCACGGGCCGGGGGATGGGGCCGCCCTCAACCAACCCATTGCGCAGCAACCTTGTGACGAAGAGAGCCAGGCAGCGAGTGCTGGTGGTGTGCACCGGCAATTCGGCGCGCAGCATCATGGCTGAAGCCCTGTTTCAGGCCCTCGGTCAGGGGGCCGTCGAGGTCGTCAGCGCCGGCAGTGCCCCCACCGGGCGGGTCAATCCGCTGGCGCTGGAGCAGATCAGCCGCTTGCCCGTCGACCCCGGCCAGTTCACCAGCAAAAGCCTGGCGGCGGTGCTGGAGGCCTCGGCCGACCCGTTCGATCTGGCGATCACCGTGTGCGATCACGCGGCCCGTCACTGCGACCCGCTGCCAGCCGACGCCACGCGGCTGCATTGGGGGCTGCCCGACCCTGCTGCGCACACAGAGCTGAAAGAGGCCAGAACGGCCTTCTCCGCCTGCTTCGACCTGCTGGCCGAGCGAATCGGCGACCTGCTGGACGCCGAACTCCCACAGGCCTGATCAGCTCCTTGAGCGATTCAGGCTCCAGTCGTAGGGGAGGTGTATCAGGCGGTAGTCGCCCCCCAGCAGCAGCTGCTGCTGGGG